>JAUYKX010000002.1 GCA_030699055.1 Candidatus Nanopelagicales bacterium | reverse complement strand
GGGCGCCGATCCTGTTCACCTTCATGCGACTGGCTCAGGGGTTCTCCGCCGGCGGCGAGTACTCGGGCACCGTGGTCCAGCTGGTTGAACAGGCACCCGCTTCCCGTCGTGGGTTCGTCGCGTCCACCGCCGTGTTCACGTCCGGGGTGGGAATCCTCCTGTCGTCGCTGCTGGTCTCGTCGCTGACGACCTGGCTACCCCCGGGGGCGATGTCCGACTACGGCTGGCGCATCGGGTACGTGGTCGGCGGACTGCTGGGTCTGTGGGCGCTGGTGATGCGACGGAAAATGGCAGAGACCGATGCGTTCCAAGAGGAGCAGCGAGAGGGAACGGTTCCGGCTCGCCCGTTGGCCTATGCGCTTAAACACCTCCGCGGGCCGGTGCTGGTGGCCGCACTGCTGGCCGGATACGGCGGGATCCTCTATTACGTGGTTCTCGGGTTCGTTCCCACCATCCTCGACTCGATGACCGAGCTGCAGAGCGACGAGGCCCTGTGGGTGACCACCGGAATGACCATTGCGTACGCAGTCCTCACTCCGGCCTTCGGCCTGTTGTCAGATCGATGGGGCCGACGGCGGGCACTGATCTCGGCTTCGATCGGGTTCATCCTCCTGAGCATCCCCGCGTTTTTGGTGTTCGAGCACGCGGGACTGATCGGAGTGAGCCTGGCGGGCGTCGTCATGCTGGTGTTGTTGATGCTCTACACGGGGCCGGTGGTTGCGCTGATCGGAGAACAGTTCCCGTCCCGGGCGCGCTACTCAGCTCTTGCCGTGGGGTACAACCTGGGTTCGGCGGTGTTGGGCGGAACTGCTCCCCTGATCGGAGCGCTGATGATCCAGTGGCTGGGGACGCCAGCCGCTCCCGCCTACTACCTGGTCGCGGTATCGCTCATCGCCGTGGTGTTCCTGCCGCGGCTACGCGAAACCCGCGGCATCACACTGCGCGAGCTGGACAAGATCGACAGCACCGCCTGACGCCGGTGGCCGCTCTCGGGCGGTGCCCTATCGGGAAGGGCTTCCGATGGTCAGTGCGCGGCCGCACGAGTGAGGCGGATCTCCACCTCTCGCTCGATGAAAGTCCATTCCTGCGAGGCCCGAAGCTGGGCGAGCAAATCATCGAATTGACCGACGTCCTTCGGCGCGAACTCGAACCACGTGAGGAAGTCGAACGGTTCGCCCAGCTCGCGACTGTGGTAGAGCTGTCGGGCAATGGCCGGCAGGTAATCCAGCCCTATTTCGATGTGGTGCGATCGCTCCTCGAGGATCTCCCGCCGCTCATCTTGCATCAGACTCCACCACTCCGCGGATTTCGTGATCGGGATGAGAACCACCTCGGTTGCTTCGGGTCGACCGAGTCCCTCCTGTCGAGCCACGAGCTGGTTGTGTTCCGCCCTGTTGACGTAGCGCTCGTAACTGGCCACACCCCGAAGAACCCACTTCGCGGCCGACGGCACATCCGGCACGCTGGCGTGGATCACGTCAATCGCCTTCACTGTGGGCAACTGCGGGCCAGTGATCGCCTGCATGCTCGTGACCTCCCAGGAGCCGCCATCGCCGCCAACAAATGATGTCGTCATGTCCATGGTCGTCACTGCGCCTTTCATCGTGCTCGTATGGCCATAAGAGGTTCCCCGGAAGAAGTGAACATCCTGCTGGATGGATGTCGCAATTTGCGCCACCCGCCGGAGGTTCACTCCGGCGTACAGAGCGACAACCGAATATCTCGCGATTCACCCGGCGCCAACAACGCCCAGTGCCCCTTCCCCGCAGCTAACTGGCCGTAGCCGGCAGGTCGGTCGACCCGTTTTCCGCGACGAGCCGGGAAAGAGCCGCCCGGGCCACCGCAGGATCGGACGTGCGCCACATCGGCGGCAGGGACCGCAGCAGAGCGACTCCGTAGCGCTTGGTGTGCAGGCGGGGATCGAGGATCGCCACGAGCCCCCGGTCCTGACGCCGACGGATGAGCCGACCCACACCCTGGGTGAGCATCAGGGCCGCCCGGGTCACATAAACCTCGTGAAAACCGTCCCGTCCGGTTTGGTCAGACCGTTCTCGTCGAGCAGCCGACAACGGATCGTCCATCGGGGCGAACGGAATCTTGTCGATCACCACCAGAGAGCAGGCGGGCCCGGCCACGTCGAGCCCGGACCACATCCCCATCGTCGCGCACAGCACGCTGGTCTCGTCTTCGGCGAATTCAGCGGTCAGGGCCGGCGCGGGAAGCTCCCCGTGCTCGAGGATCGAGATCGGGCCTCCCCCGTTATTGCGCAACGCTGCCCGCAGGTGACCGGCTGCCCGACGAGTCGCAGCGGTCGTGGTGAAGAGAGCCAGGGTTCGCCCACCAGCGGCCTGAACAAGATCTGTGAGCTCATCGAGAACCGCCGCACTGTGGTCGGTCCGTTCACGTCCGATCGGCGCCGGGAAATTGCGCGGGACATAGAGGATGGCCTGCTGCCGGTAATCGAACGGACTACCCACGTCGACGCCGAGCCATCCGGGGTCGACGGCATCCGGGGCATCGTCGTCCTGGTCAGAGTCGATCTCGTCCAAACCAAGCGCCGCCGCCATCGGTTCGAAATCACCGGCCACGGAGGCGGTGGCCGAGGTGGCAACCAGAACCCGATCGCCCAGTTCCCTCCGGAAGCGTCGGCCGACCTCCAAGGGAGCCGCCCATAGTCGCCCCTGGTCGCGCTCGGGCTGCACCTCCGCCCATCGGACCATGCCGGAATCCTCGGACCTCAGGGCATCGATCGCTTCGTTCAACTCCTGCAACTGTGCGCGCGACGCCAGCCGGGCGGCGGCCAACAGCCGATCAGCGTCCTGGGTACCTGAGGAGCCGCTGCCAGCTGACGCTGACCCCGCAGGACCACCCTCGGCCATCCGATCGAAGGCGTCAGCGAGCTCCTTCGCGTGGGTGCGCAGAGAGGCCAGCGCGCCGTCGATCCGGCTCGGCAGCGGACCGGTAAGCCTTCCCGGCTCCGGCTCCCGCAGCCCAGCCAACACCGCCTCGGCATCAGCGGCCAGATGGCGGGCCAACCGGGCCGGTCCTTCTAGCTTCGGCGGAACCCGACGCACAGCAGTACCAACCACCCGGTCCAGCAGTTCGGGGGAAATGCAGTAACCCCACGCGTTCGACAGATACCGCTCCAATTCGTGGACCTCGTCGACCACCACCAGATCCCGATCCCCGAACAACGGATTGGGTGAGATCAGGTCGC
>JAUYKX010000343.1 GCA_030699055.1 Candidatus Nanopelagicales bacterium | reverse complement strand
CTGATGTGCTGGGTGGCATTCGACCGGGCTATTCGGATCTCACGCGATCGAGGCCTTCCCGCTCCTGTCCCGAGTTGGTCGGAAGCTCGCGATGCCATTTACAACCAGATCATGCTGCGCGGTTTCAACCAGGAGTTGGGGGCATTCGTCCAGCACTTCGACAGCGACGTTCTCGATGCCTCGCTGTTGAAGATGCCGCTGGTCGGCTTTGTGGCTCCCCGCGATCCCCGTTGGCTCTCCACATTGGAGGCGATGAGGCGCCACATCGTGTCGGACAACCTTGTTTTCCGCTACGACCCCGTCGCCTCCCCGGACGGGTTGGACGGCAATGAGGGGACCTTCTCCCTCTGTACCTTCTGGTACGTGGCAGCAGTGGCGATGGCCGGCGATGTTCCCCGCGCCCGCATGGCATTCGAACAAATGCTGACTTATTCGAACCACCTCGGCCTGTATTCCGAGCAGATCGGGGCCACTGGCGAGCAGCTGGGCAACTTCCCTCAGGCCTTCACCCACTTGTCGCTGATCAGTGCGGCCGTGACGCTCAACGCCGCCATCGACCAGCAAGAAGGCACGGGAATCGACTTCACACCCCAGCTCGATTGGATCCAGCGTCGGATTCCGTCGTTGAAACAGGACTGACGGCCCGGGGCCTCATCACTGCGCAACATTGAGGCGCACCTGGCCACCGCGCCTCGCAAGCGCCCCGGCCTTCGGCTGCTGGCCCACCACCGTCCCCGGGGAAATCCAGGCCTCCGCGGATGTCGGGCGAATCTCGACTTTGAGCCCGGCAGCCGCCAGACGAGACGTGGCGACTTCAGGGGCGAGTCCGACGACGTCGGGCACCACCAGAGCATCCGGATCTACCGCGCCCAGCCCGAGCAGATAGGTCAGGTCCACATCCGGAAGGGGCACGATCGGCTGGTCCCGATGGTGAACGATCATCGCCTCACGCCACAGGTCGGCCGGGAGAGTACCCCCGTAAACGGTGGCTACGCCCAGCTCATCCCTCATCGGGATATTGGGCGATTTCGGGTCCCCGGTCCAGACCGCTGCGGCAGCTTGCGGGGTGAAACCGGCGAACCATGCGGCGCCGACGTTTTCCGAAGTCCCCGTTTTCCCGGCGGCGGGACGACCGTTCGGCAACGCAGCGCTACGACCTGTCCCCCGGCTGATCACGCCTCCGAGCACATTCGCCACGGTGTCGGCCACTGCGGGCTCGACGGCCTGGCGGCAGTCCGAATCAGGACGATTGACGATTCGACCATCGGGCAGCGTCACGGAATCCACCAGGTGAGGTTGACACCACCGTCCGTGGGCCGCCAGGGCGGCGTAGGCGCCCGCCATGTCCATCACCGACACGTCGCGCGCGCCCAGAGTGAAGGATCCCTCCCTCTTCCCGGGTGAGCGCTTCTTACCCGGAGCTGGAATTGACTTGATCCCCAACCTGCGGGCGGCGCTGGCGACCGCAGCCACTCCGACCTTCTCCTGCAGCTGGACGTACGCGGTATTAAGGGATCGCTCGGTTGCCTGAGGGATGGTGACATTGGAGCCGGCCAAACCCTCGGCGTTGCGATACCCGCCGACGGGGTTGTCAAAAATCGATGAGTAATGAACGCTTCCGGCAGGCAGTCGGGTGGACAACGGGATGCCCGCTTCCAGAGCGGCGGTAAGGGTGAACACTTTGAAGGTTGAAGCGGGCGAAAAGCTCGGAGTGGTCGCCAGTGGAATTTCCGTCCGCCCCCGGCCGATACCGAAATCCCGGTTCGTGGCCATCGACAGCACCCGACCGGTACCGGGTTCCACAACCGCGACCGCGTTGGCCAAACGGTGGTCTTTCGGCACTGTCCGAGCGGCGGCGGCCTCAACCTCCGCCTGAGCTTTAGGGTCCACGGTCAGTCTGACCGTCGTGCCTCCCGTGGCCACCAGTCGCCGCCCGTCGACCCCCAACCACTTAGCTCTCCGCAGTTCATTGATCGCCGCATCGCACACGTGTCCCCAAATTCGTTTCGCCGCCCGGCAGCCCTGCATGGGTGAGGACGGGTCAATCCCCAGCGGGGCGGCGTTGGCCGCCGCGGCTCGCGCATCATCGAGGACGCCGGTCGCTGTCATCCGCTCAATCACCTGGCTGCGACGACGCAGAGCAAGGTCTGGATTGCTGATCGGGTCGTAGCGGGTGGGGGCCTGCAACATGCCCGCCAGCAAAGCGGCCTGTTCGATCGACAAGTCCGATGCATTGCGCGAGAAATACCGCTGAGCTGCCGCTTGAGCTCCAAACGCTCCCCGACCGAAGTAGGACACGTTCAGGTAGCCCGTGAGGATCTCATCCTTGCTGCGACTCCGCTCCAATTTCAGGGCCATCTTGGCTTCCACAAGCTTTCGCGCTAATGACCCCTCTGTGGCGGCAGCGACCTCGGCCGCCTCAGCCGCACCCCCGCCGTCGACCACGGCCTGGGTCACCCGCAAGTTCTTGACGTACTGCTGGGTGATGGTCGAACCACCCTGCGTACCGCCGCCACTCGACGTGGCCACCAGGGCTCGGGCAATTCCGCGCGGATCAACTCCCCGATGGTCGAAATAGCTTGCGTCCTCGGTTGCCACCACGGCGCTCCGTAACCAAGGAGACTGCGCTTCCGCGGGAACCGGAATGCGATTGACCGTGAACACCTCGGCGATCACTTTGCCCCGACTATTCACGATTTTGGTTCGGCCGGGCAGCACCGGAGACGGTGCTTCGTCTGGTATCCGCTCCCACATGTTCGTGGCCCGTCCGACCGACGCCACAACGGCACTCGTCGCCGGCATCGCACCGGCGGCGACGACCATCCCGGCCAACACGCCCAGGCCACCAGATACGGCGATCACGGTCGGCCAAGTTCTGCGCCGCCGCCCTCGGGGAGCACCTGCTCGCCAGGAAAACGATTCAAGCCCGGTCATTGCGCAGCCTCCGCGAACCGGTACACGACTGCCGGACCCGAGTCGACAAGCGGCGCGGTCACCGAAACTTGCAGCCACTGCTCGGTCCCGGCGGTCGAGATGGGCGAAGTCGACGGCAGCACTCGCCGCGCGGACAGCGTCTTGGAAGGATCATCCCTAGCCGTCGCGGGCGTCACCTGCCACCCCAGGTATGAGATCTGTCCCCTGATCTCCTCCCGAACTTGGTGGCCATCGGCTGATCCGGACAGGGTGACCACAGCGCTCCAACCGGTGACGCCGGAACCGCTCCGAGCGGGAGTGGGTCCGGACACGATCAGCCCGCCTTGAGGCAACGGCACGCCGTTCGGCAACTCGATCACCTGAGTGACCTCATCCCGATCAGAACCGCCCTCGTGCGCCGGCGACGGCTCGACTCCCGCGCCCCCGGCGGAGGATTCCCCCGGAATGGGAGCCACCCGAGCTTCCAGCGAACAGCCGGTTGCCGTCAACACCGTGGCGGCCAGGCCGGCTGCGAGCATCCAACGAACCCGTCCGGTTTCCCCCCTGAAGGTGTTCCTCATTGCGGCCCCTCGGCAGGCGTCGGGATGTCAGGCGCGGAAGCCGAGTCCGGGGACGGGTTACTCACCGTAGGCTTCGGGGTCGGAACCGGGGGCAGGTCGCCCTTCCGCCTACGCTCCACCGTCCCCTCAATCGCTTCCTCGGCCCTTTCCCAATCCTTGACCTCGTCGGACTTGACCTTCTCAAATTCCTCCCAGTTGACAGCGGCTCGCTTGCGAACCGCCCACTCCGAATACTGCTTCGGCCACGCGGCAGTCGCCACCAACCAATCAGCCTGCCGAGCCGCATCCCTCGACAGACGATCAATTTGTGCCTGGCGCCCATCGACCGTCAATCTCAAAGGATCAACCACCGGTTCCCTCACACCCGTGAACTCCCACCCACAACCGGGCCCGTCCGGGTCGAGAACCGGAACCTCGGCGATAGACACACGCGGCGGCAGGTCTGGCGACTGCGGCGCCGGCCCGGGATCCCGATCGGGGCGAGTATCCGTCGGTGGGATCAAGGCTGACGGATTAATCAGCTCGGGAGCCTCTTTGCGCGGCAATGGCTGCCCGAATCCATCAACGAGCTTGCTCGGATCAACAGGTCTTCCCTGAGCACCGGCCCGGGCGATTCGTTCCAGGTCCAGGGGCGCCAACTCGTTGACCGGGCTAGCGGTAGGCGGCCGCCAGGTCGCGGTTCCCCGGTCGGCCGACACCTGCTTCGATTCGGAATCACTTCGGACGTTCAAAGCCCCCAGGAGCAACCGACTTTCGATCAATCGCCCCGAATAGTGATCGCCATACGGGTCGCGGCTTGCGTGATCGCCCCCATCACCCGAATCGGCCGACCGACAACGATCTCGCAGCTTGCCACGCAACAACGTGCGAGCTTGTTCCAGCGTTCGGCTAACCATCGACTGCGAATCAGGCCCTGTGGTGGCCACCTCCACGATGGTCAGGGTGTCGCCCAGACGAAGAGCGCCAACGGAGCGGCGGCCCGCACCCGTATCGACCGCCACGTCCGCCGACAATTCATCGTGACCTGGAGTCTCGGATACGTTCGCGCATTTTGACAGTGTTTCGCGCAACGAGCGATATTCCGAAGCGGCCGCACCTGCCCGCCAGGCGGTGACCCCGATGCTGACGCTGACGTTTCCGTTCACGCCCCGGGCACTGTCGGCCGCATGCCAACCTCCCCAGTTCTCTCCGCACGGCCGAGGGGCCAGCAGACCCGCCTGAATGGTCCCGCCGACGTCGGCGCGCCGAAGAATCTCCGCTGCCGCTCCGGCCACCGTCAAGTCAGCAGCAGTCGGGGTTACCTGCGGAGCCACGGGGTTGGCGTTCAACGCCGGCGTAGCCGTGGTTTCGGAGACCACATCATTCACCGCGGAAGCGGAATTTGCCCAAGCCAGCATTGACCCCGAACCAGTGGCCAGCACTACGCCGGCGACCACGTAGGCAAACCCGCTCGATCGCACCCCCCGAAGTTACGTCGCTTCGGTCATTGATGTGGTGTCGACCCCCAACCAAGCGACGTGCGCGATCACCCAGCGCAACGGCCAGAGCTATCCGCTTCGATTTGCGCTCTCAAAACCCGTCAGCGGTGTTGGGAACTCAATCTGAGCCGGCCCGAATCTCATAGGAGAAGCGAGCCAGTTCGCGTGAGTAAGCCGTGCGCAGGCGCGCGGCGGCGCGTTCATTCAAGTACGAGGCGTAGTCGCGCGGTCGACCTTCGGTCTCATTGAAAACCGGCAGATCCCCCATGTGCGGCCAACCCCTACTCCGACACAGGTCTCGCCAGTCGTCGTTCAGACTCTCGAAACGCAGATAGACATTCGCGCCCTGGTACCACAGTCCCTCGCTCCCTACCCGCTTGTACTTGCTACGCCCGGAGCGGTTTCCGATTCCGATGGCTGCTTCACGCACATCCTTCACCGCCCGCTTCCAGGGTGGCGGTCGTGGCGATGGCAGCTGAACCGTTTTGAGTACCCACTCACTGAAGGTGAGGCCCTTGGTCTCCTCCATCCGTCGACGGGTTCGTTCGTTCTCGAGAAATACGCGATCACCTTCCGCAAGCTGATCCAGATCTGCCATCAGGCTCGGATAGTGATACCTGTGCTTCCACCAGGAGGAGAACAAACTGTCGGCCGGATTGCGCACTCCGGCAATCCTGACAATCTTCGACCAGCGAACGGGTGGCCGGAAGCCGGCCCAGACCTGGGAGAAATCCGAATGCTTCTCAAGTCCGTGACCCTCGATAACCAAACCCTGCTCACGAGCCGGCTCCTGGCGCAGATCCAATCCCCGATATCGCTCCATCAGATAGATGCGCATCCCAGTACTTCCGGTTCGCGGCACCAATACGTACAGGAGATTCAGGTCGAGAACCCACACAGGCATGCCGCAATCCTCCCGCCGCAACGAATTCACTCCGAAACGAGCGAGAGATTACAGCCGGCGGCCGGCCTTGACCGCAGCCCGCGCCGCAGTCGCCTTGATCGACGCCTGATCAGTACCCAGAGCGCCAGCACCGACAACACTCACCACGCGGCCCTGTCGTGAAACCGAGACCCTGCCTGTCGCGTCAAACAGTCCTCCGAGATCGGCCTCGATCCGGTACGCGAACCTCGCCTTCCGACCGGCCTTGACCGGAGTGATCTTGACGCTCGCGCTCCCAATGTCAGCCGAGATCTTTAGCCGTCGACAATCGGTGAGGCGGGCCCGAACCCCCGAAATGGCCGCCTTCGCCGCCCGTGGGGTGTCGAATGAAGCGATCAGCTGTCCCGCGTAAGGCCCGAAGGAAGACGACCCCTTCCTGAACACCCGGTATGCGTGAGACTCATAGCCAACCGGCAGCTTCCACCCGGTGGCACAACTGGCGGGATCCACCGTGGCGCCGGCAATAGCGCCCGCGATCTTGGACCCGTACTTCCCGACGAGGTCGCCCACCGCTATCTCCGACCAACCGGATCCCAGGTCGCGCGGGCGCAACAGCTTTGTCTCCAAAGACGGGTTCGAAGCCAACAGCGCTCTGGGTTCGACCACTGACGTCACCGGCTCAACCGCAGCCGCTGGCACATCGGCTCCGTGGGCCAACGTCGCCGCGCCCGTGGCGGTCAGGCTCGACACCGCGATCAATGCGGCGCCTCCGATACCGATCACTCGGGTCTTCCTGGTTCCGAAAATTCGCACTGCGATCACCCTTCCTTGTTCACCGGGTGACACCCAATGGCCGACACCCGGCATCTCCGGTCATCCTCGGATGTGCTTGCCGCTCATCGTTACACGAAAACTGCTCCGGCACCGAACATCCAACCAATCCGGCTTCCGACTGGTCCAGTCGACCAGCGGTCAGCTCCCACTGCGGGAGGCAACGGCGACCGCAGCGACGACCAGCACTGCACCGACCAAGACGACCAGTCCCACCCACGTCAGCATTCCCCCGGTCAACGCCGACACCAGATTCGAGTCCGGCACCGCGACAGAGGCATCGGCTGTGACCGGCAGGTGCCCGGCGGAGGTCGATCTGTCATCGGACGCGACACCGGAATCCCCGATGACACCAGACGACATGTCATCCGCCGGGCGTGGCTCAGGCAACTGCCCGGCGCCGCCGAGAACATTCCGGTGGGCGAAGGCCCAGGAAAATGCGGTATCGGCCTCGTCCTCGGTCCTCTCCGAGTAGCCCATCAAGGAGATGATCAGAGTTGTCTCCCCGCGCTTGACAGCGGCCACATAGGTTCTTCCCGCATTGGTCGTGTAGCCCGTCTTGGCCCCGACCAGTCCCGAGTAGCGGTTCCACACCAGCGGATCAATCGCCCCGATCCGCCCCGGCCGCACCTCGCGCTGGACTTTCCGACCGCCACCGGCGACCTTGACGCGCCGTTCCACGATCAGCGGGAAGTCGGCCTCGCGCGTGGTGAGCAGCTGGCGTACGGCGGGCTCGCTCAGGGCCGCCCGAAAGATCGTGATCAGATCCGCCG
>JAUYKX010000341.1 GCA_030699055.1 Candidatus Nanopelagicales bacterium | reverse complement strand
CGAACCCAAGCTGCTTCGGGTGACGGTTCGTGACCCGACAGCTGCTCGGCGGCCAGCGAATACGCGACCGTATTGGTGACCGCGCATCCGGCGCAGGCCCGCTGAACCAAAGGAAGGGCGTCGCTCAGGGACAGACCACGGGCTGCCTGTTCCAGGCCCCGGTGCTTGTAGAACAGCCGCACGTCAACCAGCAGCATCAGTTCACCGACCGCGTGGATCCGGAAGTGACCAGACTCGATCACCCCGGCGTGAATCGGGCCGACCGCGATCTCATGGACGCCTTCGCCCGTGACCGGCACCCGCCATTCCCCGGAATGACCGACCAACGGACGCATCGGCTCGTGGCCCTCGAACCGGATTCCGAACAGGTCGTGCGCCTCTCGCTCGGGCCAGTCCGCCGCGGGCGTCAGATCGACGATGGACCGAACAACCGCCCCCGCCGGAGACTGCAGGATCACCTCTGTGCCGTCGCGGGCCACGATCACGCAGCGGACTGATCCCTCCTGGCTGGCGTAAAGCGTCGCGAAACGACCTCCTGCCGCCAGCCGGGTACGTACCTGCTCGTGCCACTCTCCGGCGGGCACCGCCACGATCTCGGTCACGAAGCGACCTCGGCGCCGGCAGCCCGGGCCCGGTGCATCGACCGCCCGCCACCGGGCGCGAGCATGGCGTCAAGCCCCTGCCGTGTGATCCCGACGAAACCCAGGGCCAGCAGGGCGATCACGATGGCCACAACCACGTACTGGCCCGCCGCGATACCGCCGGCGAGGATCAGTAGTTCGCTGAGGAACAGGGGCGACGGTGGCAAACCGGCCAGGGCCGCCAGACTCAACCCCAGGACCGCAGCCGCACCTCGGTTCGTCCTGACCGCATCGCGAAGAGGATGAGTTGCGGCTCCGGGATGTTGTTCGAGCAACCAGATGGTCGAGTAGAACCCCAGGCTCTTGGCCAGGGCATGACCACAGATATGGATCAGCACGCCCACCAACGCCAGTGAGTTGCCGAATCCGAGCCCGACCGCGATCACCCCCATGTGCTCGAGGCTCGAATACGCGAGCACCCGCTTGATCGGCAGCGGTGACCACAGAAACGGTACGGCGACCGCAAGGGACACGAGCCCGAACGCCAACAGCAGCACACCTTGAGGGCCGGCCAGCGCGGGCGCCATCGCAACGGTGGTGCGCCACGCCACCAGGACGACGGTCGGCAGCAGCGCGGCCGACAGCAAGGCACTCACCGGGGCCGGCGCCTGGCTGTGGGCGTCCGGCAGCCAGTGGTGAACTGGCGCCCAACCGATCTTCGCGGCAAACCCCGCCGTGAGCAGAACGAGAGCCGTCGCCGCCACCGGTGTGCTCATCGCCGGGGCAGCATGCTCGATGGCAGTGAAGTCGAGGGCCGACAGGGACTCGTCAGCATGCTCTGTCGCGCCGTACACGATGAGAATCCCCAGTAGCGCGACCACCAGTCCGAGGGTGGTCAAGATCAGGTACTTCCATCCGGCCTCCAGCGCCCGACGACTACCCGAATAGGCCACCAGAGCAGCGGTGACACCGGTCGATGTCCCGATGAGCGTCCAAGCCACCCCGAGGTTTTCCGAAGAGGGAATGGCCAGCAGCATCGCCCAGAACAGATAGAAGGCGAGGTAGTACCACCGTGGCCCCTGCCGGAAAAATCCCGATGGCCGATCACCCAAG
This sequence comes from Candidatus Nanopelagicales bacterium, assembly GCA_030699055.1. GTDB lineage: Bacteria > Actinomycetota > Actinomycetes > S36-B12 > UBA10799 > JAUYKX01. Next base: position 14,098 of record JAUYKX010000341.1, on the reverse strand, counting down.
TAGCGCGGCGAGAACAGCGCGCTGAGCATGCCCACCGTGGCGTTTACCCCCAGCATCGCCATCTCCATGGAGTGCTGCGCCGAGTCGACACCCGAGCTGGCACCCGAGCTGGCACCCGAGCTGGCGCCGACTTCTCCGACCAGGACCGCTGCGCAGGTGGCGAAGATCAGAATCGCGGCGACCGCATTGCCCCGCGTCATCAATTTGGACGGCAACGCCGGGATAACCAGGGCGGCGACTGTGGCGGCCCCGGGGGCGGCGAGCACGACCGCGTCAGTCACGGAGTTCTCGCATCCTCGTGCTGTCGCCCGAACCCAGGACGGCGAAGATCCGCCGATGGAACGCCAATCCGACCGTGAAGAACACGATCACGTCGGCGACGGCTCCGAGTTCGATGATGAGCGGCATGCCGGTAGGCGAGCTGATGGCAGCCAGGGCGATCGCATTCTCGCAGGCGAGAACGCCCATCAACTGCAACAAGGTTGCGTGCCGCGTGAGGACCATGGCCAGGCCGAACCCCATTGCCGCGATCACCGCCGCTTGCGCGGCAGGCGCCAGGAGCGGAAGCGGGGGAATCAGGAGCTCGAAGGCGACGATGCCGGCCAAGGCGGTCGCCAGGCGGGCGAGCGGACCCAAGTCGGCCCTGACCCGGAACGGCTCCCGAGTGCGGCGAACCGCCAGGGTCAGGAAATAGGTGATTCCAACGGCTTTGATCACCAATATCATCGCGGCGACCGCGAATGCCTCCGGTCGGGCCGGACTCAGAGCCAAAGCCGCGACGCCGACGGCGGACGACTGAAGCGCCATCAGCGCGATACAGACCGACCGGCGCCGAGCGGTCAGCATTAGCGCGGCCAACGCGACGATTACCCAGCCGACGACCGGACTCATGAGGCCGGAACCACAAACCAGGTCACCAGGCCGACAAGCGCGACCACTGACCCGGTGGCCAAAAAAGCGGGCACCCGCAACAGGCGCATCTTGGCGAGGAATGACTCGGCGAACGCCACCCCCACAACCACCACGACGAACCAGGCAAGCGTTGCGGCGATTTGTACCGGCTCATCGCCCGCCAGGGGCAGAAAGATCCCGATGAGCAGAGAAATCATGATCACATGCTTGGCCGCTGCCGCCCACTGTAGGTAGGCGAGGTCCCGTCCGGCGTACTCGAGCAGAGGGCCTTCGTGGATCATCGTGAGTTCCAGGTGCGTATCCGGATTGTCGACCGGTTGGCGGCCCATTTCGGTGATCGCGACGAGAGAAAAGGCCACCAGCCCACACCAGTGGGCGGCGTTCTGCCATGGATGCGTCCCGAGCCCGGCAGCGTGCATGTCCCGCAGGTCGGTACTGCCCGCCGGTAACGCCGCCAGGACCAGAGTCAACATCATCAACACTTCCGCGGAAATGGCGACGAAGAGATCGCGCGCGGCGCCCAGCAGGCCGAACCCCTGTCCGGTGTCCCATGCCGACAAAGCCACGGCAACCCTGGCCAGGGCGAGCAGCCCCAGGATCAAAATGAAGTCACTGCCCAGAGGTCGCGCCAGTGGGATCGCGGGCGGCAATACGGCGGCCGCCACCACGACCAGGCAGCACACCACGGCGGCGACGACGACGGCCGGAGCCAGCCGGTAAAGCACCGTGGTACCCGCCGGGTTGACGCAACTCTTGCCCCACAACCGTCGTAGCTCGCGATAGGGCTGGAACGGCGACGGACCCAGCCGTCCCTGCAGACGAGCTTTGGTGGTCTGGATGACCCCGGTCACCAGCGGGGCCAACAGTGCTGCGGCAACCACCTCGATGACCAGGACGACCAACGCAACCGCGCTCATCCGATACCCCCCAGGCGGACAACCAACAGCAGCAGGGCGACGAGCGCCACGAGGAAGGACGCGTAGCTCCGGAGCAGGCCCGACTGGAGTCGACGCACTCGCGCGAAAGCTCGCGACAGGCTGTTCGCCACGGGCTCGTACACCTTCGTGTCGAAAACGTGGGGCACCTCGCCCCGATATGACAGTTCCTGGGTGATCCCTCCGCGAACCCGCACCTTGATGTCCCGGACCGGACGCAGCAGGACGTCCCAACTCAATCGCAGCGGTTTGGTGAATGCGCTGGACGTCCAAGCCAGGGACGGTTCGACCGTCCCTCCGCAGGTCCACGGGGGCGTCTCCTCAGCGACCGGGTGGCCGCGTCTCAGGCGCGCGAGGGCGATCACGAGCATCACCAGCGCAACCGCGAGGGCCAACGGTGGCAGGCCGCCCGTCCCGGGAAGCTGCAGGCCGAGATGTTCCGGCACCTCCACCGGTCCCCCGCGCAATCCCGCCAGCGCGGGCAATAGCAGGGCGGGTAGAAGTCCGAGGACAACGCACAAGCCGGCCAGGATCCCCGGCCCGACCCGCATGGCCATTGGAACCTCGCTCGCGGCTGTCGCGCTCGGCGTGCGCGGCTGACCGAGGAACACCAGCCCGATGACCTTTACGAAACACAGCGCGGCCAGAGCGGCGGTGGCCGCCAGAATCGCCGCCGCCAGTGGCCCGGACCAGGGCACGCCGCCACCGTCAAGTGCCACTTGGATTAGAGACTGCAGGGTCAACCACTCGGAAACGAACCCGTTGAGCGGCGGTAGGCCGGCAATCGCTATCGCACCCAGAATGAAGAAGGCCGCAGTCCAGGGCATTCGACGCGACAACCCGCCCAGGTGGTCGATCCCCAGACTGTGCACCGCCCTCTGCACCGAGCCCGCACCCAGGAACAACAGGCTCTTGAACACAGCATGGTTCAGCGTGTGCAAAAGCGCCGCCGCGAAGGCCAGCGACGCCCAGAGTGGCTGGCCTCCCATCTCCAACAGCAGGGCTGCGCCGAGCCCGAGGGCGATGATTCCGACGTTCTCGATGGACGAGAACGCAAGCAGCCTCTTGAGTTCGCGCTGGAAGAGTGCATACGTGATTCCGCCGACACACGACACAGCCCCGAGGACCACGACCGCCAGACCGATTGCGGTCGGCACGGGCGTGGCCCAGAAGAACAGGATTCGCACCAGACCGTAGATCGCCACCTTGAGCATCACCCCGGACATCAAGGCGGAAAGATGCGACGGAGCGACCGGGTGTGCCCGCGGAAGCCAGACATGAAAGGGCATTAACCCGGCCTTGACCCCGAATCCGATCAACGCGGCAATCCACACTGCCCACTGCAGGACGACGGCTTGCCCGGCGAATCGAGTGGGGTCGGCCAGCACACCGGCTTCCGACAGAAGGATCATGGACAGCCACACACCGGTGCCACCCAGATGAGTCAAAGCCAGGTAGATGAACACGGTTTGGCGAGCTTCGCGGTCGGTCCGATGGACCAGGATCGCGGCTGCGGGAATGAGCGTCATCAGTTCCCAGCCCGCCAGGAAGGTGCTGATGTCGCGGGCGCAAGTCACCAACAACATCGCGCCCAGGAAGGCGCCGGTCAGCACGCCGATCACGCCTGCGCGGTGCTGACCGGCCAGGCTCGCCGTTGCGTAGATCAGGACTGGAACGGCGGGCACGGAGATGACCAGCACGAAGAAGGCACTCAACGGATCCAGTCCGAGCGCCGGGCTGATGCCCGAGACGAACGCCGAACCCAGCGGAACACCGGTCACCATGACCGCGGTGGCCACGACCGCAGCCACAGCCATCCCAGCCACTTGCAACCAAAGCCCAAACCGGAGGGTTCGCGACCAACCGGCAACTACGGTGCCCAGCAAGAGCAAGGCCGCCGCTGTGCAGGCAAGCCCGGCCATCAAGCGTACCGATCCGATGCTGGGTGAATACGCGCGGCGAGGCCACGGCCAGGGCAGAACCTGGCTGTGGGAGTTGGAGTCAATCCGCGCCCCTGATTTCCTCCGCCAGGCCCTCTTGTTCCCCGACGAGACTCAGCAGGATCTGGCGTGCCGCAAGTAACAAGTCGCGCACAGCGGGAACTGCCACGGAGTAGATCACCTCGGTACCCTCCCGGCGCTGGAGCACGAGGCCCGCCCGGCGCAGCACCGCCAGTTGTTGGGAGAGATTGCTCGGTTCGATCTCGATCTCGGCAAGTAGTTCGTGAACAGCGTGATCGCGCTGTGACAACAACTCCAGCACCCGGATGCGGGCGGGGTGACCGAGGGTGCGGAAAAACTCGGCCTTCGCCTGGTAAAGCGGGATTCCCACCCAACACTCCTGTTCGCCTGGCCTGCTCGCCTGGCCTGTTCGTCCGCTGAAGTGACCAGATGATAACTCATCGACTTGTTCAGCTTTTCAAGTCGCTGCCGGAGCCTTCCGGTTGTTTCCGGGCAGTCGTTTCCGGCCGGTAGGGTCCGGCCATGACGAGTCTGCTGTTCAACCCGAACGACTACCAACCGAAGCACCTGGATCCCGAAAGCCAACGGTTGCTGCGATCTCTGATCGATTGGCATGAGCATCGGGGCAAGGCCCAGTTGAAGCAGGACTACCACTCTGCCCGCTGGTACGCGGACTTCCAGCGCTTCGTGGCCGACAGCGAGCTGTTCGCCCACTTCGCCACTCCTGCCGAGGTTGGCGAACTGGTCGACCCGGCACAGCCGGACGCGAAATGGGACACCGCCCGGATCAACGAGTTGAACGAGATCCTGGGCTTCTACTCACTGGATCACTGGTATGCCTGGCAGGTCACGGTGCTCGGGTTGGGACCAGCCTGGACCAGCGACAACGAAGAGGCGAAGAAGCTCGTCGGCGAATTACTGCGCGACGGCGGTTTCTTCGGTTTCGGTTTGTCCGAGCAGCAGCACGGCGCGGACATCTACGCCACGGACATGATCTTGCGCCCCGACGGCGCCGGCGGCTGGCTGGCGTCCGGGCCCAAGTACTACATCGGCAACGGCAACGTGGCCGCCCGATTGAGCGTGTTCGGCCGATTCGCCGACGACGATCCGCAGCGGCCCGGCGAATACGCGTTCTTCCTGGTTGACACCCGGCATCCGGCCTATCACCTTGAACGCAACGTCGTTCACGGATCAATGTATGTCGCTGCGTTCGAGTTGGATGATTACCCGGTGGCGGCCGCCGACCTGCTGCACACGGGCCGGGCCGCTTGGGATGCGGCACTGGCCACGGTGAACGTGGGCAAGGTCAATCTTGGTTGGGCCGGCATCGGGATTTGTGAGCACGCTTTCTACGAGGCGGTCAGTCATGCCCACAACCGGGTCCTGTACGGCAACCGCGTAACCGACTTCTCCCATGTGCGACGCATGCTGGCCGACGCCTACGCGCGACTGCTGGCCATGAAGCTGTTCGCGGCGCGCTCCGCCGACTACTTCCGCTGCGCCCATGCCGAGGATCGCCGGTTCCTGCTGTTCAATCCGATCACCAAGATGAAGGTGACCAGCGAGGGCGAGCGAGTCATCGACCTGCTGTGGGACGTGATCGCCGCCCGCGGTTTCGAGGCCGACACCTACTTCGAACAGGCCGCCTCTCACATTCGAGCCCTGCCGAAGCTGGAAGGCACCGTCCATGTGAACTTGGCGTTGGTACTGAAGTTCCTGCCCCAGTACCTGATCGCCGCCGCCGGCGCAGGTCCGGAACTGGCATCGGTGCCAGTCCGTATCGATTCAGCCGACGATTCCTATTTGTTCGCGCAGGGATCGGCGGCAGGCCTGTCGAAAATCCCGTTCGCTGATCCACGGCCGGCTTTCACCCGGTTCGCCCATCTGCCGAATGTCGCGGTTTTCATCGAACAGCTGACGGCGTTTGGCAACCTCGTCGCCACCAACCCACCCACCGCCGAGCAGGCCAAGGATCTGGACCTGCTGTTGTCGATCGGACAGTTGTTCACTCAGGTTGTCTACGGCCAATTGGTGTGCGAAGCAGTCGCCATGGCTTTGGACGGCGTACCCGATGGCACGCGAGGCGAAGGCGTGTCCGCTTGTGCCGGTATCACCGAGGCTCACCTGGATCGGATCTTCGCTGTGTTCGTGCGCGATTTCAATCAGTTCGCGCTGGATCTGCAGTCGCAGGCGTCAGCGTCACCGGGCCAACGAACCGGGGCGTTGAAGCTGATCCACTCGCCTTGTATCGACGCCGACCGCGAAGCGGAGTTCGTCGCTGAAGTGATCTCGTATGACGGGGCCTACGAGATGGCGCCGTAGGGTCTACAAGTCCAGGACCAGCCCCAGGCCCCGGTCAACTTCGCGCATCAAATGCGCCGGCACCGTCCCGGCGAGCCGGACGCAGTCGCTCTTGTCCAGTGTGATCAGCGCGGTCACGTTGACTACGGAGTTCTTGGGAAGCCCGGTGGCTTCCTTGGGCAGAAATACATTCCCCGGCATCGCGGCCAGCCGCTCATTGCCGGTGATGACAGCGCCGAGCGTCGTCGCGATTCGACTGCTGTTGTAGGAGTCGGACTGAATGATCAACACTGGCCGGGTGCCTGCCGGCGAACTGTCTTCGGCTGTGCCCAGGTCAACCCAGTAGATCTGGGCACGCGAAATTACCACTGGGTCGAACCGAGCGTCCGGCGGCCGGCCACGACAGCGATGTCAGTGGATTCGTCGGACCCCGCCCCAAGGTCCAGAGCCGCGTCGATCGCCGCCGCTACCGACTCCCGCTCCAAACGGTCCAGTAACTGCTCGGCAGCAGTGGCGTAGAACTGCGACCGACTCCAGCCAAGCCGTTGCGCCTTGCGTTCGACGCGTTCGTAAACCACATCCGGTACGGAGATTGCCGTTTTCACCAGCCAAGTATGACACGGTATAACCTGGCCCGGCAATCTCTCGCCAATACGTCGTGTGCACTTCACCCGGCCGGCTTCCAGCCACGACACAACAGCCGCCCCCGGTCTACGGTGACGTCGTGCCCGAATTCGTTTACCCCCCGGTGATTGCCGCTGCCCGTGTGGCCTTCCGGCTGCTCGGACTCCGCTTCGACGTGGTCGGCGCCGAACACATTCCGAAGACCGGCGGCGCCGTACTGGCCAGCAACCACAACGCCTACCCCGACTTCATCTTCGACGGTTTGGCGGCGCAACCGTCGCACCGCCTGGTCCGGTTCATGGCCAAGAAGTCGGTGTTCGCCCACCCGATCGCGGGCCCGCTCATGCGCGGCATGCGCCACATTCCGGTGGATCGGTCGGCCGGTGCGGGGGCATACGAACACGCCGTCGCGGCACTGCGACGTGGCGAGATAGTCGGGGTGTTCCCTGAGGCCACGATCAACCGTTCATTCCTGATCAAGGACTTGAAGTCGGGAGCAGTCCGGATGGCGGCCGAAGCCGAGGTGCCGCTCATTCCCATGGTGACCTTTGGCGGTCAGCGCATCTGGACCAAGGGACGCCTGCCGTCTTTGACCTGGGGCGTGCCAATCGCGATCACTGTTGGTGAACCGATGTATCCGAAGGTTTCGGACGACCCGGAGGTTCTGACCGCCGCATTGCGTACACAGCTGGAACAACTCCTGACTGAGACAATCAAGCGCTACCCAACTTCACCGACCGACACCGACCTTTGGTGGCTGCCCCAACAATTCGGCGGGACCGCGCCGACTCCCGCCGAAGTCCGCGATGCCGATGCGGCGGACGCCACCCACTGAATCCGGGAACCCGGCCAAGGCCTGCCCGTTGCCACCCGGGCAGCTATCCGAAAGGATGCCGCAGTGACCAGACCACGATCTTCTAATAGAACGTTTGCGGTCCTGGCCGCGTCCGCGCTGGTACTGACCGCCGGGCTCTCCACGGCGGCATGCGGCAACACTTCATCAGACGCCGCGGGGATGGTGTCCGCAGGCCCGGTCGGTGCCAATCCGGTCGGCCCGGCACCCAAAGACGCCAAGGTACCGGTGATCATTAACCTTGCCCCGCAAGTTGACGCCGACGAGTTGAAGCGGCGGGCCGCGAATCCCGCGACCGGGTCGGACCGGGTGACCTCCGCAGCCCGCATCGCCGCCGAGGTAGGGGCCGGCGATGCGACCATCTCCAAGGCTGAGCAGTTCTTCGAGGACCGCGGAATCCCTGCTCGCGTGGACCCAACCCGCACCTATCTCTCGGCGAACCTGACGGCCAGCCAGGTGCACGAAATTTTCGGCGTGAATCTGTTCGAATACCGGGAAGACTCCGCCAAGTGCGGTGCCAATGAAGATGCCGATGAATCCGGCCAGGTCGCCGGTGGCTGCACGTTCATTGCGCCGGAGGCCGGGTCTCGACTGCAGGTACCTGCTGACCTGACCGCGGTGCTGGCTCCCGGGTCGCCCGAGCAGCAATTGTCGGGATTCGAAACCAGACAGATCCTCCAGCAGAGTCCGAAGAAGCCAACTCCTTCCGCGAGCCCGTCCAATAACCAGATCACGAACTCGCTCGACCCGGCATCGCCACCGTGGTGGAAATCGTCCGGTACACCAAGTGGTTGCGCCGAGGCCCGGAAGACAGGGGCATTCACGCCGAATCAGATCGCCAAGGCATACGGATTCCCCGCAGCCGGCTCCAAAATGGAGGCCCAGACGATCGCGTTGCTCGCCTTCGGACAGTCCGTCGACCAAGCCAGTCTCGCCACCTACGCGACGTGCTTCGGGATGAAGGTGCCGAAGATCGTTGTCGACGACTTGGCGAGCTCGCAACTTTCCGGTGGTGAAGCCACCGGAGACGCCCAGACCCTCATGGCATTCGGTGGCGGAGCAATCGACACCATCCAGGTGTTGACGGGCGAACTATCCGGCGCATCGGCGGCTGACCTGCTCAGCGCCGTCTCGAAAGCCACGTCACTCAGGGACAAACAGGGGAAGCCGGTCGACATCATCTCGATCAGCTATGCCGCTTGCGAAGCCCAGTTCGCCTCAAGCTTCGGCTCAACGATCACGGCGACCGAGGCTGTTCTCGGCCAGGCCGCAACTGCGGGTATCAGCGTGATCGCCGCTGCCGGTGACGCCGGATCGTCCGCGTGTGCGGCTGACGGTGGCGGTTCCGATGTGGCACCTGCGGTCAACTACCCGGCTTCGTCGAGTTGGGTAACCGCAGTCGGCGGCACCAACCTGTTGCTGACCAAAAACAACGGAATCTCCGCCAGCGGAGTATGGAATGACGCAGTGCTGGTGCAATCCGGTTCGCAGGCAGAACCCTTCGCCGGTGGAGGCGGAGGAGTCAGCACGGTCGTCGACAAACCCGACTGGCAGGCCGGGCCGGGCATCGATATGAAGGCCAAACGGCAGGTTCCGGATGTCGCCTACGTGGCGGACATGTACCCGGGAATCGCTGGGTACTGCGGCAGCCAGGTGCAAGGCTGCCTCGGAGTCGATTGGTTCGCCAACGCGGGGACCAGCCTGGCCACGCCCATGTTCGCGGCGGCAGTCGCCCAATTCAACGCCCGCAACAACGGCGACCGACTCGGTTTTATCAACCCGAAGCTTTATCCGGCAGTCGCGTCAGGCAAGGTCAAGACCTTCGACATCGTCACCGGCAACAACATCGTCGGCTTTGTGACTTCCGACCCGTTCAAGCTCCCTGACCTGGACTGCTGCACCGCCGGGCCCAATTTCGACAAGGCCAGCGGTTGGGGATCCGTGATGATCGATTCGCTCATCGCCGGCCTGTAGCGCGGTGGGGGTCCGGTTGCGGCTGTGGCCCGCCTCGTGCGACCTTTGCGGGCAACCAACCGACTCTGCCAAGTCGGCGATCATTCCGGGAGCATGATGACGAACGACAAGAACGCGAACGAATCCTCCGACGAATTCGACAACCTCGTCCTGGACGAATCGTTCGTTCGGGCCGCCCGGAAGCGCGAGCGGGACGCCGACTTCCGCGTCGCCCAGGCCGCCCAAATCGCGGCTGAACATCAGCGGCTGGATGCCGAGGGGAAGATCTTCGCGCCCATTCCGGCGGACTCACCCGCCATCCGACGGCGGAGCCGGGTCTGGCGCAATCGCCTCCTGTGGGCTGCGGCGATCATCGCCCCCGTGGCGATCGTCATCGGGGCACTGCTCGCCCGTTGAGCCCCGCCGGGCCATGGCTCGCTGTATGGCCGAGGAACACACGACCGATGAGGATGAAGACGATGGCTGAACGTAAGCAGTGGAGAGAGGTCCGCGAGGTGCGCATGGCCGAGCCCGAAGCCGAGGATGCCTACCAGGCTGCCAGGCTCGCGTTCGAACTTGGCAGAGCCGTGAGGGAACTCCGGGAACGCGCCGGATGGAGCCAGGCCGAGCTGGCGGCGACGGCGGGGATGACTCAATCGGCCATTTCCCGCTTCGAAGCCGGGGGCACTGACCCGGAACGCACCGACCCTGGACACTCGCCGATAAATGAGATTGATGAGATGTTCGAACCGACTTCTCCGCCCGCTCGGTGGTCAGTGCTCGAGAACCCGATCGGATCGCACCATGGCGCGCGAGTTGATGCGCCGGGCGATCAAGTCGACAGCGTGATGACCGGCCCAAAGTGGTGGCTCGAGCGAATCGTCTCCAAAGGAGACGTGACTCCCGAAGGTGAGTGGTTCGACCAGGACACCGACGAATGGGTGGTGGTGGTCCAGGGCGCGGCGGTGCTGTCAGTGGAGATCGACGGCGACCGGCAGCGCTGGACACTGGAACCCAATGACTCGTGCTTCCTGCCCGCCCATTGCCGCCATCGGGTCGAGTGGACCACGCTCGACGAGCCCACGGTGTGGCTCTCCGTCCACCGTCGTTAGGTGAACGGGAAACCGACCCTGTGAACCAGGCCGAACCCTCAAGGATGCCGGGCCGGATCTCGAGTTGCACTTCGCCGCTGCCCTGGCAGTTTCGATGGCAGAAGAAATGGTAGCTTTCTGCCATGCGCACTACCATTGACTCCGGTGGCAGGGTTGTGATCCCGAAGTTCGCCAGGGACCAATGGCAGCTGCAACCCGGATCGGTTGTCGAAATCACAATCAGGGATGGGTGGATCGAGGTCGCACCGGCACCCATGACCGTCACCGTGTCCGAAGTGGACGGGGTCACCGTGGCCACCGCAGCCGAACCCCACCCGACCTTGACGGCCGAAGAGGTGCGAGCTGCCACCGAACGCGTCCGCCGGTGATCTCCGTCGACACCAGCGTCCTAGTCGCAGGCCTTTGCGCGTGGCATGCCGACCACGACCGAGCCCGGCGCGTGCTGGGAGACCAGCCTTGGCCAGCCTTGCATGCGTACCTGGAGACGTACGCGACCCTGACGCGGCTGCCCGCCCCCCAGCGACTGCGCGCGGCTGACGCCGTCGCCTTGCTGGACCAGTTCCGCGATCGACTGCTGACCCCGACCCCGCGCGCAGTGGCCGACCTGCCTCGACTTCTCGCCGACCACGGAATCACCGGCGGCGCCACCTACGACGCCCTTATCGCCGCGACAGCCGTCAACCACGACCGAACGCGCAGTCGGGGACCGGTTACCGCCCTGTACTCCCTCGATCAACGAGCACGATCCACCTACGCCTTGTTCGACCTGGCCGTCGAATCGCCCTGAGCGCAGGGTCTCCCCAGGGCTTGGGTGAGTCGTGAGCTCTTTCGCGGCTCTCGCGTCGTCGCCACCGGGAACGGTTCCTCTCGACCCAATCTTGGAGATCCTGTGCCGACCCGGAGCAGTAAACGGTGCGCGCACCAGCGGTTGCCGTGGCATTGGGCCACGGACGCGGTTTTCAACCGCCTATTTCCGGAACCCGGGATGAGACTCGGCATGGTGCTCGACCGGATTTGGTCATACGGGCGCTATCCCCGACTCGTGGTCACCGAGGGCGGGGGCCCTTCGAGTGGGCCGAGGAACTCCGGCGGCGACTCGGGCTCGCATTCGTGGACTATGCGACTCAACAGCGGTATCTGAAGGATTCCGGACGCTGGTTCACGAAATTCCTTTCGTCCTGACCGCGGCGGAAGACCGTGATCATCTGACCGCGCGACCGTCGGGATGAGACTGCTAGCTTGCGCGCCATGGGTCGGGCTCGAGTACGCACCGACTCGAGGGGCGGCGACCCAGCCCCGGTTGAATCGCCTGGGTCGAAAAACCGCCTCGGGCTCGGGCTCGGCCTCGCCTCGCTCGGCGTCGTATTCGGCGACATCGGCACCAGTCCGCTCTACGCCTTCCAGAGCATCTTCCAGGGCGCCCACCCGATCCCGGTGATGGAACACCGGGTGCTCGGCGGAGTCTCCCTCGTCTTCTGGACCCTCACATTGGTCGTATCCGTGAAGTACGTGGCCGTGGTGATGCGAGCGGACAACGACGGCGAAGGTGGCGTAATCGCCCTGTCCGCGTTGGCCGCTCGATCGGCCAAGGCCAGCCCTCGTGTCAGTACCGCCCTGGCTGTCCTGGGCATCCTCGGTGCCGCCCTGTTCTACGGCGACGGCATGATCACGCCAGCAATTTCGGTCCTGTCGGCAGTCGAGGGTTTGGAAGTCGCGTCACCGGAGTTGGCCAACTGGATCATCCCGGTTGCGGTATTCGTCCTGGCGCTGTTGTTCCTGGTTCAGCGGAAAGGCTCGGGAAAAGTCGGACTGGCGTTCGGTCCGATCATGCTCGTCTGGTTCGCGGCGATCGCGCTCATCGGGCTGGCGAACATCTGGCAGGAGCCTCGGGCCCTCGCCGCGATTTCCCCGACCTATGCGATCGACTTTTTCGTCGGGGAGCCGGGGCTGGCGTTTCTGGCGCTGGGCGCGATCGTCCTGTGCGTCACGGGCGCGGAAGCCCTTTACGCCGACATGGGCCAGTTCGGTCGAGGCCCAATCCGCTGGTCTTGGTATCTGATCGTCACCCCCGCCCTGTACCTGACATACCTGGGACAGGCCGCCCTGGTGATCCGCGACCCGAAGGCGGCGGCAAACCCCTTCTACTTCGCGGTGCCCGCAACCTTCCAGTGGCCGATGGTGATTCTGGCGACCGTGGCAACGGTGATTGCCTCCCAGTCGGTTATCTCGGGCGCATTCTCGATGACTCGCCAGGCGGTCAGGCTCGGATACCTGCCTCGCCTGAAGATCACCCACACCTCCGCAACCGAGCGTGGCCAGGTCTACGCGCCCGGAATCAATTGGGCGCTGATGGTCGCTGTGATCGGGCTGGTGCTGGCCTTTCGCAGCTCCGACAACCTGGCGGGGGCCTACGGAATCGCTGTGACCGGCACCTTTGTCATCACCACCGTCGTCATCACCTATCTGGCGCACAAGCGATGGGGTCTGCCCCGGTGGGTCGTCCTTCCGTTTGCGGGAATCTTCCTGGTGATCGACGGTTCGTTCTTCGCGTCGAACCTGATGAAGTTCGACCACGGCGGCTGGTTTCCGATCGCCGTCGCGGCAGTGATCTTCTTCGTGCTGATGTCGTGGCGGATCGGGCACAACCTGGTCCGGAAGCGGCTGACCGAGCTGGCACCGCCACTGGACGAGTTGGTCGAGGAAGTCGAGAGCAAGGAGCTGGTTTCGATTCCCCAACCCATGGTGTACTTCGCCCCGCATCTGGGAGTCACCCCAACCGCACTGGTTCGGCACATGCGACTGATCGGGATCGTGTCCCGGCACACAATCATTGTCAACGTCGCAACCCTGAGAAAACCGCGCGCCAGTGGTGTGGAGCGCATAACCGTGTCACAACCGTCGGAACGCCTGACCTTCATCGATCTGCGTTACGGGTACCTGGAACATCCGGATGTGCCGCGAGACCTCTCGCACAGTGCGCTACTACGGCGTGGCATTCAGCCGGAGCAGGCCACGTACGTCGTGCATCGGGTGATCGTCGAGCGGCGGCACGGCGCTGGCCTCTGGATGCCGATGCAGGTCGCGTTCGAGTCCATGCAGCGCATGACCACCGACCCCAGCGCCGAATTGAGGCTGCCCAGCGACCGCGTCCTTCTCGTCGGCTCGGTGATTCGACTTTGACCACGAGCCAGCCAGCGATCCGGGCAGCCATCCGGGCTATTCATCACCCCGGCCATCTTGCGTAGCCTTGGTCAGGTGTCAGTTGAATCACCTGGTCGCGACCTTCGGGTCGCCCGTCTGCATGATCGATCCATTGCGTATCGGTACTGGCCGGGAGCGGGCGCGACGGTCGTCCTGGGCGACACCGGGATCCTCGAGGTGTGCGGCGCGGCGAAGGACCTGACGCGCAAGCTCTACGACCGGACCTCGGCGGGCGGGCTCGGCTTC
>JAUYKX010000337.1 GCA_030699055.1 Candidatus Nanopelagicales bacterium | reverse complement strand
TTGGCCACCCACTGCAGAACGTCCTCGAGGGTCTTTCCGGTCAGCGCTGCGGCGTGGAAGTAGCCCTGCAGCACCTTCGCCGACTCCGCTGCATAGAACCGGGCAGCATCGTCTCCGGTGCCGCCGGTGATCGCGCCCTTGACGGTGCCGGCGGTGAAGGCCTTCGCCCGCCGCTCCGCGACCTTGGGATCCACACAGCCGGCGATCGGGTCCCAGATCAGCTCGTCGACGACGCCCTCGGCCAGGCCGAACGGGTCGAGCACCACGCAGGGACGGTCGTCGCGTGACCGCTCGGTGAGGCTGAGTAGGAGGTCCTCGACCTTCGTCAGCGTCACCAACGCGGCCCCGGGGGCCGCAAGCAGCGCCGGGGTGAGCAGGTCGAGCGTCTTGCCTGAGCCCTGCGGGCCGATGACGCCGGCGGTCCGGTCCCACGGCACCCACATCTCCCCGCCACGGGGCTCGTGCGCGGTGCCGATGCGCCAGCCGACGTCCCGGGGGTCGAACCTCAACTTCATCGCCCCTCCTCCACGATGCTGTCCCCACACGTGACCCAGCAGCGGCGGCAGATAACCGTGCGGCTGGTGCGCGGCTCGGCCGGGAAGCCATACAGGGGTACCCGCTGCCCGTTCCCGAGCATCACCGATCTGCATGGGAGGGCCGGTGGTGACGTGATAGGTCTTCTCGACCAGCTGCGGGCTGTGCCCGAGTTGACGGCAGACGGCTCCGCCGAGGGTCTGTCGCATCCGAGCTCGAAGGGTCGGTGTGCCGTAGACGATTCGGGGCTGGTCGGTCATCGCTCCTCCTTGGTAAGTCGGCGGTCGAGTAGCCAGGGGCTGAGCCCGCCACCGAGCGCGGGCCCGGGCTGCTCGGTGGCGTCGCCCTCGGCGGTGCGATCCACCGGCTCCGGGGCGGCTGCGTGCTTGCCGTACAGGTCGGGTCGGACAATGCCGGCGACCTTGCGGAGCCGGGTGATACCCAGGATCTTCTCGGCCTCGGCCGCGGTGGCCATGCCGCGCATCCGCCCGGGCCCCCACCGCTGGTAGGCGTAGACGCCGACCCAGATGGTCGCGGTCAACAAGGTGAGCTCGGTGAGGGCGAGGCTGATCCACACCAGGCCGGAATCCGCCAGGCCGCTGGGGGCTGGGTTGGGCAGGCCGGCATCGGAGTGCCCGGTGAGGACACCGGGAAGGCTGGTCCAGAACGCAGTCCCGATCGGGGACGGGAACGTGCCGGCGTTCGGGTCAGGCCAGGTCCAGCCGGCGCCGGCGAGCAGGTTGGCCACCGAACGGCCGAGCTGGATGCCGATGACGACCACGAACAGCGTGGCCAGGGCTACCGCGACTGGGATCTCCCAGGTCCACGGGTAGGGGTCTCGTCGTCGTTCACGCTGCATGAGCAGTCCACCTCAGTTCTCTCTCGCTGGTCTCCTATGTCCCGGCGGACGCCGGGAGCGATCACACCGACCGGGCGGGTCGCGACGCGTTCTCGGCGAGCCACGTCGATGGGTCGACGTTGTCGGGTCCGTAGATCGACCCGTTCTTGAGGTGAACCTCGAAGTGCAGGTGGCAGCCGGAGACGTTTCCTTCCTTGCCGACCTGCCCGATCGGCTCACCGGGGGCGACGGTCTGCCCGCGGCTGACCGAGACGTGCTGCATGTGGGCGTACCAGGTCGTCAGGGACCCGGCCCCGGTGGTGACCTTGACCAGCTGCGGGCCGGCCCAGCCCTGGGTGGTGTCGATCTCGATCGTGCCGGCGTGAGCGGCGTAGACCGTGGTTCCGCACGGGGCGGAGAAGTCGGTGCCGGTGTGCCAGTTGGACCAATAGGGCCCGGTCTCGTGCCAGTTGTGGTTGTCGGTCCCGACATACTGCGCGGGGACCGGGTAGACGACCTCTTCGCACGCCGCGCCGTCCATGCCGACCGGCGATATGTCGGCGTTGGGAAGCACGTTGATGTGCGGGTGGTCCAGGTGGTTCTGGGTAGCCGAGCCCCTGTCCTCCATCGGCCGCCAGCCCTCATCGGCTCGAGACACTGACCAGATCCGCTGGTACCAAATGATGTAGTCGATGCCGAGTTCCTTGGCGTGCGCCCTAGCGTACGCCGCGAGCCGGTCGCCTTGGGCCTTGCCCGCAGGAGTGAGGGGCACCATGAAGTCGGCGGCGAGGCCGGCCGGGTGGCCGTTGGGGTCGGTGGCGCTCTCGCGGTAGCCGCCGACGGTCTTGATGTCGAACATTGGGCCGAGGATGTTCACCAGGCGGGTCAGCTGCGGCTTGACCGGACCGAGGTTGTAGTTGGTCTCGGTGGCGACTGCGCAGCCGGCGCTGGTGCCGGCGGTGGTGGCGGTCACCAGCGGGTGGTCGGCGATCTTGTTGGCCTGGGTGCTCTTGTCGACCCTGGCGTTCGCCCAGGTGACGTTGCCGCCGTAGACGTGGTCGATGGGGGCGTCCTGCTTGGGCTTCTTGCAGGGCTCAGCGGCCCCACCGAAGGCGTTGCTCAGTTCGGGCGTGAGCACGCAGTGCGAAGAGTTCTCGCCGTCCTGGCCGTCGTTGAAGTCACCCAGGATGACGGCCGGCGTCCCGGTCGCGACGAGCTCGGACATCGTGGCCGCCTGGCGGCGCAGGGCCTCCTTGCGGTGGGCCGCAGCGTTCCCGTGGGTGTTGGCCGGGTTGTGGATGCTCCACACCCAGATCACCTGCCCGGCGTTGACGCTGTCGGGTGCGCCCGACAGCTGGACGACCGGCATCCCGACGTCCGTACCGTTGAAGTACGGGATCTGCACGAGGCGGGAGTCGGTCATCTCCCAACTGCTGCGGTCCCAGATCACCTTGTTCTGGGTGTTGCCGGTGGCCGGGTACATGCCCCACTTGGCCGAGTACCGGTCGGCCAGCGCCTTGGCTTGCGGGCCGTGGACCTCCTGGAGGCCGGCGATGGTGACGCCGGCGTTCTCGATCGCGCTCAGCGCGCCGGGCAGCCGCTTGTCCCAGGTGGCGTACTCGGCCTTCTCGTTGCCCCCGCCGGCCTGGTTGTCGGTGTGGCCGGCGCCGAGGATGTTCAAGGTCCCGACGGTGATCGGGCCGACGGTGTCCTCGCAGGTGCTCGCGTTCGAGACACCGCCCTCGTCCGGCAGGTCGGGCAGGTCGCCGCCGAGGAGGTCGGTGATGTCGCCGGCGACGTCCTCCCACTGGGCATAGGCGTCTGGGAAGCCGGACCGCTGCACAGCCTGCGCCGCCTGCGTGAGCGGCATCTTCGACCACCCGGGGATGTCAAGCAGGCCGGGGTTACCGGTGTGCTGTGCCTTGCCGAAGAACGCCCGCGCGGCGAGGACCGGGTTGGTGACCTCAGCACGGCTCCCCCAGCCGGTCGAGGGACGCTGCTGGAAAAGGCCGCCTGAGTCACGGTCGCCGCCGGTCAGGTTCACCAGCTTGGACTCCTGGATCGCGGTGGCGATCGCGATCTGCAGGCCGTACCGGGGGATCTCGAGGTCGCGGGCGACCTGGGCGATCGTGATGGCGTTGCGGGCCTGCTCGGTGGTCATCGTCGGGTAGTTGGAGGCGAACCGCAGCTGCGTCAGCTGCGCGAGCACGTCCCCCGTCGGCGGATCCTCGGCCGAGGTCTTCGTGGTGTGCGCGACCGGCACGACGTCGTCCTGCGTCGACGCGGTGTCGGGGGTGGGCGCGGTCTCGGGACCGGCGCCGTTCATGGCGATGCGGGCGGCGATCCAGTGGTGGTCGGAGACCATCGTCCCGGACCACCCGCGCTCGAGGCGCACGCCCTGGTACTCGGGGAAGAAGATGAAGTCGACAGAGTGGTTCTGCCAGCCGTAACCGGCTGCCTTCATCTTCGCCGGGGCCGCCCACGGGAGGTCGGTGTAGGAGGCGTGGGTGTTCGTGTCCCCGCCGATGAGCACCGGGCCGTGGGTGGCCAGCGAGTTGCGCAGCTGCAGCAGGATGTCCATGCCGGCGCCGTACTGCTGGGGCCGG
>JAUYKX010000336.1 GCA_030699055.1 Candidatus Nanopelagicales bacterium | reverse complement strand
CGAGTAAAGACGGCTAGCGGAACCTGACCAAATCAACCTAGAGCTGGAGACAAGGAACAGACATGGCAGTGAATCTGAAAGCGCGGGACTTCCTCAAGGAACTGGACTTCACCAAGAAGGAACTGGCGTTCCTGCTGGACTTGTCGCGCGATCTCAAGCGAGCGCGATACACCGGCAACGAAGTCAAGCAAATGGCGGGCAAGAACGTTGCCCTGTTCTTCGAAAAGGCGTCGACCCGGACACGTTGCGCGTTCCAGGTCGGAGCCAACCAACAGGGAGCCGGGTCGACCTACCTGGGCCCGGACGGCTCTCACATCGGCCATAAAGAGTCGATCGCGGACACCGCTCGGGTGCTCTCCCGGTTCTATGACGGGATCGAGTTTCGCGGTTTCGAGCACTCGGCGGTCGAGGAGCTGGCCAAGTATTCCGACGTCCCGGTGTGGAACGGCCTGACCAACGAATGGCACCCGACCCAGATGTTGGCCGACTTCCTCACCATGATCGAACATGGTCGGGGCAAGTCCGTCGAGGACATCACCTACACGTACATGGGTGACGCTCACTCGAACATGGGCCGCTCCCTGCTGGTCATGGGAGCGATCATGGGGTCGGACGTGCGCATCTGCAGCCCCAAGCACCTGTGGCCGCCGGAGGATGTGCAGGATTCGGCGCATGAGCGCGCCGAGGAGTCTGGCGCGCGGGTCATGCTTACCGAGGATCCGGATGAGGCTCTGCCGGGCGCGGACTTCGTGATGACCGATGTCTGGGTCTCAATGGGTGAGCCAGACAGCGTCTGGAACGAGCGGATCAAGCTGCTCACGCCGTACCAGGTGAACTCCGCGGCTATGGCCAAGACGGGCAACCCACACGCCAAGTTCATGCATTGCCTCCCGGCGTTCCACGACACCGACACCGAGGTCGGCAAGGACGTTGCCGAGAAGACCGGTATGGATCAGGGACTCGAGGTGAGCACTGAGGTGTTCAACTCGAAAGCCAACATCGCGTTCGACGAGGCCGAGAACCGGATGCACACGATCAAGGCGATCATGGTCGCCACCATCGGGGACATCTGATTCGCGGATTCGGTTTTCGAACCCGGTTCTACTGCCCGTTGCCCGGGCCGAGGTGTTCGCCGCCTCGACCCGGGCCTATCGCGGCCAGGGCTTTCTTGATCGTGCGATAGACGTGGTCGGTTCCCAGTAGATGCAGTACGTCGCTGCCGGAGAGGATTTTGCGCAGTCGGAATGTGTCATCGACCAACGCAAGCTGGACCCGCCGGTGGCGGCAGGACATGATCAAGCGCTCGAGGGCTTTGGCGCCGGTGTAGTCGATGTCATCCATGCCGGATGTGTCGATGACCAAAACGCGACCGTCTTCGCCGTCGTGGTGGAGTGTCGTCAGGACCTGGCGCCGGAACCAAGCCGCGTTGGCGAACCACAGCGGCCCGTTCAGCCGGTAGACGGTGACCAGGGCCGCCTGGTCTGCCGCTGCGCCCGTCGCCGGAACCCAGCGTTTGTGGTCGTCCTGCATCAGCCGGTCCAACTCCGGTCGGCTGTCGCGCCGAGCCCGGTTACCGATGTCGACCAGGAACGCCAACACCAGGCCGCCAGCCACTCCCAGGACCAGCACCCCGACCATGGTGGCCATGGTCACTACGAACGCCGAGGTCGAGTAGGAGAGAATCGATCTCATCTCGCCGATATCGAAAATTCGGGCCGAGATGAAGATCAGCACGACGCCGAGAATCACCTGCGGCAGATCCGCCAGGGCACTGCTACCGAAGAGGATCACGCCGATCACCAGCACGGCGGCGAACAGGCTGGCCAGTTGTGACCGGGATTTCATCGCCGTCATCAGCGCCGTCGTCGGCGGGCTGCCGTCGACGGTGAAGCCACCCGTCACGCCCGAGAGGATGTTTGCGCCCCCGAGGGCTCGCGTATCCGAGTTGACGTCCACCGCGAACTCCCCGGCCTCGGCGGCGACTCGCGTCGTACCGGCGGTCTGCATCAGGGCAACGATTGAGATCGCCACGGCCGTGGGGAACATGTCAATGGCGACGCCCAAAGAATCAGCGGGCCACGAGGCAAGCGAGTTGATCTGGGGGAACTCGCCGACCACCGCCACTCCCCGGGACGGCAAATCGAGCCAGTAACCAACCAGGATGGCGCCGACGAGCAAGGCCAGAGCCGCCGGAAAGCGCACGTCGATTCGACCGGCGACCACCAGGATGGTCAGCCCGACGACGGCCACGATCAGGGTCGGCCAACTGATCGACGCCAGGTGGGTGGATAGGTCCGCCAGTTGGGCCAGGGGCTTTCCGTGCGAGCCGGGCACGCCGAGCACCGATGGCAACTCGTTGACAAAGATCGTGACGGCGATTCCCGCCATGAACCCGGTCACCGCCGGCTGAGAGAGGTAGTCGGACAACCAACCGAGTTTGCTCACCCCAATCATCAAGACGATCACGCCGACCATGACCGTGGTCAAAGTGACCACCTGGGGATATTCGTTGGAACGCGCGGCAACGAGTCCCAGGGTTCCGGCGGCGAGCATCGGGGCGATGGTCGAGTCGGAATAGATCGTCAGGCGCGGATTGGTGGACAGTGCCGCCACCAACAGCGCCCCCGCGATGAAGCCGATCAGCCCGGTAACGGGCGCCATGC
>JAUYKX010000333.1 GCA_030699055.1 Candidatus Nanopelagicales bacterium | reverse complement strand
TTGCCACCGTTTTCCCAGAAGAGCCGAATCGCGTCGACGTCCCGCCCCTTGGTCTCCGGCGCGTAGCGGTGAACGAAGAAGATCGCCACGATGCAGAGGACGGCGAAAATGCCAAAGGTTTGAGCGCCGCCGATCGCCTGTTCCAGTGACAGGAAGGACTGCACGACGATGATGTTGCCAACCAGATCGGCGGCCAGCAGCGTGGTGGCCCCGAACGCCCTCAGTCGGGAGGGCAGCGTCTCGGAGGCGAAGGCCCAAACCAGCCCCCCGATACCGAAGGCGAACGCCATGTTCATCACGATGAACCCGATGAAGCCCACCGTCTTCTGCCAACTCAGCCAGTTCCCGTCGACGGCTCCCGCATAGGCGATGATCACCAGTATCAGGCCGGCGAGCAGGCCCGAAAACCCGCCAATCAGGATTGGTCGCCTACCCCAGCGGTCGACGTATTTCATGGAGACCAGCACCGCCAGGAAGGCGCAGACCTGAACCACGATGTTCATTCCGATGGCGAAGTTGTCTATCCATCCCATGTTCTTGAACAACGCCGGGCCGTAGGTGATCGTGGCATTGATCCCGGTGACCTGGATGAGCAGGCCAAGAATAATCAGGAAAACCGTCGCCCTCAGATACGGGCGTTCGAACAACTCGCGGACCCGCCCCCCGGTCTCTTCGGCCAACTCGTCGGCAACGCTGTCGAGCACCGCATCGACATCGGCGTAGGGATCGACTTGCCGCAGAACTGTCGCCGCTTCGGTTCGGCGACCGCGCAACATCAGCCAACGGGCGGTTTCCGGTGAGCGCAGCACCAGGGGAAACAGCAGCACCGCGGGGATGGCCGCGAGTCCGAACATGAGCCGCCAGTTGTAGTCAGTTGCCACTCCGACGAGTGCGAGGCCGACGGCCAACGCGATGATGATGCCGAGCACTTCTGCCACCTGGTATCCGACCAGGATGGATCCCCGTCTTCGGGTGGCGACGGATTCGGCGATGAACACCGGCACCGCGATCAGGGACACTCCGATGGTGATGCCCAGCAACACCCGGGCGATCATCAGGGTGGTGAAGTCCAACGCCAGGGCCTGCGCCAGACAGAAAATGACGTAGCCGACAACCACCAGGAGGGTCGACTTCTTGCGACCCAGCCGGTCGGCCAGATAGCCGCCCAAAAACACCCCGACCAGGGTTCCGTACGTGACACCGGTGGCGATGGTTTCCACCTGCTCCGTACTGAGCCCGAGATCGCCCTGAAGGTAAAGCTGGGCGACCGAGATGTTCGACTGGTCGTACCCGTAAAGCAGACCGAGCATCGCCGCGGCGATGCCGATCCGCAGCGCGCTGGTCGGCAGTTTCCGGGGTGGTGAGGCGGAGGACCGGGGAGAGGACTGGGGGGTCGACATGTTTTGGCTCCCGTCGTTGTTGCACTGCCCAATCGAGATGATCGACTTGCGAGTCAATCATGGTCGGTCGAGGATGCGGCATGAGAAGTGTTGGTCACCTCGTTAGCCCGGTCGGGTCACAGGTGCCCGGTGCGCGTGCCATTGGGCTGCAGGCGGGCGGCGACCAGCGTCGCGTCGTCACGGCGCCAATCGGCGGAGCGGTGCCGGACGGCTGAAATCAGAGCCGGCACGAGCTCGCCCGGATGGGTGGGCCCGGTGGCCACCAGGCGGATTGCCAGTTTCTTGAGTCCCACATCGTCCAACTCGCTGCCGTCCCGGTCGTGGCTCTCGGTCAATCCGTCGGTTCCGAGCAGTACCAGGTCGTCGAAACCGAATGGTCTGCTCTGCCAGTTCCAACGACCACCCAGGGCCGACAGCAGTGGTCCGGTGGCCCGAAGGGGCTCGGATCGACTGGGCCCCACCACCAGGGGTGGCAGGTGACCGGCGTTCGCCCAGGTAATCCGGCGGTCGGCTCGATCGAGCACGACCACGGCACAGGTGGCGCACCGTGCGCGATCCTCGCCAACCATGGCCGCCAGGCTCGCGAAATCCACGCCAGCCATGGCGCCCTGTCGAAGACTGGTCATCAGGGCGGTCTTGAGACGCAGGCCCGCGATGCCGGCGGCGGGGCCGTGGCCGGAGACGTCGGCCACGGCGATGGCTGTTCGATGGGAGTCGAGTTGGCAGGTGTCCCACCAGTCACCTGCGAGCACGCCGGCGGCTGGGTGCAGTTCGCCGTACACCTCGGCAGTCGAACTGGCCACCTGGGCCGGCCCGGCCAGTTGCGCCCTGATGGCCGTGACCACGGGTCCTTCCTGGGCCAGACCTTCGCGGGCCGCCCGGGCTTCGTCCAGCTGGGAGACGAGTTCGCGCCGCATGTGTTCGGCGTCATGGCCGACAGCCCGAAGTTCAGGAGGCCCGGATGCGCTGATGGGTGTCTCGTGTTCCCGTTCTCCGGCTACCGCCCGTAGTTGACGCTGCAAGCCGGTGAGTGGTCGGAGCACCCAGAGTCGGACCAGGGCCAGCGAAAGGATCAGCCCCGCCAGGAGGAGCACGACGGAGCCGACCAAAGCCAGCACCAGTTGCCCGATCAGTTGGGAAAGCAAAGTGAATTCGCTAGTCTTCTCTTCGCCGATCGAGTTCTCCAAGTCGGTCGCCGACTGTTCGGCGCTGGAGAAGCTTGCGGCGGCGATCGGGGACAACAACAACTCCACTGCGGATTCGGTCCGACCGGCTCGGGTGTCGGCCACGGAGGGAAACGCAACGTCGGTCAGCCACCTGTCGCGAGCCTGGCCCGCCGAAGCGATTTTGGCCACCAATGCGTCAGGTTGATCTGCCAGGAGCTCCCGAACGCGGTCGAGGTTGTTTCTCGACTGCTCGGCCGCCGTCGAGAATGCCGCCT
>JAUYKX010000330.1 GCA_030699055.1 Candidatus Nanopelagicales bacterium | reverse complement strand
GAAGCGAAGATCCAACGGCAGAACCAAGAACCCACTACCGCAACACGCCGACAGGTGGTCCAATAACTGGCAACTCAGGTGGTCCCATGAACCTGGCAGAAAACCGATCAAACCGGTCCCATGCACATGGCAGGCGACAGTCTCATAACGTGGGTGTCTGCGTTGCGGTTCTGAGACGTGTTGTGAGATTGTCTGCTGGTGGCTCGTGCGAAGCACTTCACGCTTGTTGGGTACACCCGGGTATCGAGCGCGCCGCAGGACGCGCAGTTGCAACGAGACGCGCTGATGGATGCGGGATGCGGCCGACTGTTTGAGGACAAGATATCGAGTCGAAAGACTGATCGCCCCGGATTACTGGCTGCGCTGGACTATCTGCGCCCTGAGGACACATTGTGCGTGTGGAAGCTGGACCGGCTTGGCCGCTCTGTCAAAGAGGTCCTCACCATCGCCGATGATTTGCACGCCCGCGGTATCGCACTTAGCATCCTTACCGGGACTCTTGCAGGGACGTACACCCCGACTGGGGAAGGCAAGTTCTTTTTCACGATCATGGCCGCGTTCGCCGAACTCGAACGTGACCTCATCCACGAGCGCACCATGGCCGGGCTGACAGCAGCCAGGGCGCAGGGCCGTGTCGGTGGCCGACCCCCTGTGATGGACGCCGACCTGGTCGCCGCCGCCGTGGCGCGGCGGGCCAAAGGTGAGAGCCCCACCGACATCGCCAAAGCCCTCGGTGTATCACGGGCAACCGTCTATCGTCACCTCGACCTGACATCCCAAGATCGCGACTAGCGATGAGTTCGAGGTGGCGTGGGTGGACGGTCGTGCATTGACATGGCGCCAGCGTTGGACCTGGATGAACTGGTCGAGTACTTCACGCTGCACCCAGACGAGCACGACCAATTGCGCAACAAGACTGGCGCAACACGCCTGGGATTTGCTCTGGTGCTGAAACACGTCCTCTGGCAGGCCCGGTTTCCCGTCGGCATCTCCGACCTGCCGGACAACGCAATCGAGTTTGTGGCCAGACAGGTCGGCGTTCCCGGAACGGAGATGGGCTCGTACGACTGGAACAGCCGACAGTCCAAGCGGCACCGCACTGAGATCCGAGAGGCGACTGGATTTCGTCCATGCAGCGTGGCCGACGCAGACACGCTGACCGCGTGGTTGTCCGAAGGCATCGCCCGAACCGACCGAAACCCCGACCTTGTGCGCGAGCATCTGCTGGCTCGCTGCCGTGACGACAAGATCGAGCCGCCGACACCGGAGCGGATCGGGCGCATCGTTGGCCCTGCACTGCATCGGGCCGAGCAACGCCAGCACATCGAGGTCCGTGACCGTATCCCCTCGGCGGTCGCGGGGCGCATCCTCGCCCTGATCGAGCACCTCGGCGCCGAAGATGAGGTTGCCGAGGGCTCTGACGAGAGCGCGCTGGCGACTATCAGGTCTGACCCGGGCAACGTCAGCTTGAAGACGACGACCGAGGAGGTCGACAAACTCAAGGCCGTTCGCGCCATCGGCCTGCCACCGCAAGTATTTGCCGATGTCGCTCCGAAGATAGTCAACGCGTGGCGGGCGCGTGCGGCGGTCGAGGCTCCCAGCCACCTGCGCCTGCACCCGGAGCAGACCACCCTCAGTCTGCTCGCTGCGCTGTTGTACTGCCGCGAGCGCGAGCTCACCGACACCCTCGTTGATCTGCTCATCGCGACTGTGCAGCGCATCAACGCCCGAGCGGACAAGAAAGTCGTTGACCTCTTCGTCTCTGACCTCAAGAAGGTCTCCGGGAAGGAAAACATCCTCTACAAGATCACCGAAGCGGTGCTGGAGGAACCAGATGGAATCGTGCGCGATGTCGTCTATCCAGCGGTCGGCGGGATGGACACCTTGACTGACTTGCTCCATGAGTACAAGGCGAAGGGGTCCACGTTTCGTCAGCACAAACAGCGCGTCTTCAAGGCTTCCTACACCAATCATTACCGGCGCGGCATGATCGACTTGATCAGTGCGCTGGAGTTCCGTTCGACCAACACGACCCACCGTCCCGTCCTGGACGCACTCGAGCTGATCAAGCGCTAGGCGAGGGAAACCACCAACTCAACTGCCTATTACTCCCTCGACGAGCGGGTCCCCGTCGACGGGGTTATCCCTTCGGACCTCACCGAACTGCTGGTGAGAACTGACTCGCGCGGCAACCAGCGGATCTTGCGCAGCGTCTACGAGTGCGGCGTTTTCCAGACCTTGCGCAACAAGCTGCGCTGCAAGGAGATCTGGGTTGTCGGTGCTGACAAGTGGCGCAACCCTGATGAGGACTTGCCAGGGGACTACGAAGACAAGCGGGCCGAGAATTACCGGGCGTTGCGCAAGCCGCTGGACCCCGAGCAGTTCATTGACGGCATGCGTGCCGAGATGGAAACGGGGCTCGCAGCTCTCAACGACGGGTTGGCGGACCTGCCCTGGCTGAACATCACTGCGAACCGTCGGCGGGGCGCGATCACATTGACGCCGCTGGAGGCCAGCACCGAGCCGGTGAATCTTCGCCGTCTCAAACAGGCAATCACAACCCGGTGGGGCACCGTCCCGCTGCTGGACATGCTCACTGAGACAGCGCTGCGGACCGGCTGCCTCGACACGTTCTTACGGTCAGGATCTCGCGAAGCCCGCGATCGCGGCGGTGCACTGTTCGAACGGTTGCTGTTGGTGATCTACGCCTATGGCACGAATACGGGTATCCGCGCTGTCGCCGCCGGAGACCACGCGCACAGCGAGGACAACCTGCGATACATCCGGCGCCGCTACCTGACCATCGAGGCTTGCCGAACCGTCGCGCGGATCATCGCCAACGCGACTTTCGCGGCCCGCCAAACGTGGCTGTGGGGCGAAGGCAGCACGGCTGTTGCATCAGACTCCACGCACTTCGCCGCGTACGACCAGAACATTTTCACCGAATGGCACTCCCGCTACCGGCGGGGAAAACGGGGTGTCCTGATCTACTGGCACGTTGAAAAGACCGGATCAATGGCTGTGCACTCACAACTGATCAGCTGCTCAGCCTCTGAAGTCCACGCGATGGTCGAAGGGGCCATCCGTCACGGCACCGACATGACGATCGAGTCCAATTACGTCGACACTCACGGCCAATCCTTCATAGGTTTCGGGATCACCCGCCTGCTCGACTTCGACCTGCTGCCCAGGATCAAACGGATCAACCATCTCACCCTGTATCGGCCAAACGCTGGCGCACCGGATGCCTACCCGAGACTCACGCCAGCGATGACGCGCCCGATTCGTTGGGACACCATCGCCCAGCAATACGACTCGATGATGAAGTACGCCACCGCTATCCGCCTCGGCACCGCCACCACCGAGGCGATCCTGCGCCGGTTCACAAAAGACGTCACCCACCCCGCCTACGCCGCGATGCTCGAAGTTGGGCGCGCCCAACGAACAATCTGGGCAACGCGCTACCTCGGCGACCGTGACCTGCAACGCGAAACCAACGCTGGCCTCAACGTCGTGGAGAACTACAACGGCGTCAACGACTACATCCACTTCGGCAAGAGCGGCGAGCTTGCATCCAACCGCCGCGAAGAGCAAGAGCTCTCCATGCTGTGCCTGCAGATCCTGCAAAGCTGCCTGGGCTTCGTCAACACCCTCATGATCCAAGACACCCTCGCCCAACCAGAATGGGTCCACACCCTCGTAGACGCTGATAAGCGCGGACTGACCCCACTCTTCCACTCCAACATGACGCCCTACGGCGACATACAGCTGAACATGAAACGCCGGATCGAACTCAGTGATCCGCTGCCGCTCACCGTTGGACAATTGGGGGCACATTCATGATCGCGAAGACGAAGTCGACTAGCCCAACACCTTCGCGCGGCTACATGTCACCTGGTGGGGCCAAAATTACCGACACCCCAACGTTGTGCGGTCGTCGAGACTGCGCAAGGGCACACCCCTGACGGCCGCGATGTCACTCAGGAGAGTCGTCTTACCCGCCTGGCGGGGGCCGTTGAGCAGAACTCCTCGCACTCCCGTCAGAAGCTGATCGGTGAGGGCGGCGGCATGGCGCCGAACATGAGGAGCAGGCATTTCCGACCCTTCTCGCGACTGACGACGGTCTCGACACCGTGCCGACCAGGTCGATACCTTAGCAATTTCCCAGCGCTTGCCTTAGCATTTTCTCGACACCTAGCGTTGCATAATCGCGGGCAATCGCCACGCGGGGTACCGCTCAACTCAGCCAGTGGACTGTGTCGGCCAGGGCGTCGCCTGCGGGGTGAGCCAGCACCAGATCCTCCAACCGATCCCGGAAGTCGCAGATCATCGCGGGCACGCGCGGCAGGCTCGCGTCGGAACTGAAGATGGCGCCCGAATGCGAGCGGCCCAGCGGATGTCGGCGTCAATCTCGGCGGGGAAATCGGCGACGTACGACATGGCCGCCCGAACTTCGCGGGATGGTCGATCCAAGGCGTCAGCCACCACCTGCACATCGCCCCCGACGTCCTTGAGTTGCGCGACAAACTGGCGCACGAGCAGGCGCGTTCCCACGATCATCGGCTCGCGACGACCGGCGGTGCCGCCTATCGCGGGCGCTGGCCCGCAAGCAACGAGGTTCAACAAAGAGGAGGAACGCGCCAGCACGCCTTGGCAAACATCACGAACGGGTTCGTAACCAGCGGCATCACTTCCTGCACCAGGTCACCAATCGACTCACCCAATACCCAAGGGTCGCGATGGAAGACCTCGATATCGCCGGGATGCTCGCCAACCACCGCCTCGCCCGATCCATCTCGGACGCGGCGTGGAGCGAGCTAGCCCGAATGCTCGGCTACAAGCAAGCATGGCGCGGCGGGCAAGTCACGCTGGTCGACCGATGGTTCCCGTCATCGAAAACGTGTTCGGCATGCGGCGATACCAAACCCGAACTAGCCCTGGCCGACCGCGTTTACAGGTGCGGATCGTGCGCCCTGGGATTGGATAGAGATTTGAACGCCGCGATCAACCTCGCAGCGTGGGCGGAAACCCATGCTGTCCGGGCCCGCAAGCAGCAGGCCCGAAAACCAACGCCCGCGGGGAGGAACGCTCTGGCCGCCGCTCACGCGACGGGCTTGGGGGTTAAGACGGCGACTCCGAACCAGACCTCGAATTTCCCGACTAACACCACTCGACATTCTTACTCCGTGTGGGTCGTAATTCATATTTCGCTGAGCGGACCGCTAGGCTCGGCCGGTGGAAATGATCGGACGCGAGATCCTCGATGTCGCTCTTCGCAACATGCGCAGCGACCCGGTGATCCTGCTCGAGGGCCCACGATCCGTGGGCAAGTCCACTCTGTTGCGTGAGATCGCAAGTAGAACCTCGGGGCGCATCCTGGATCTGGACGACCTGGCGACACGCGACGCGGTCGCATCCGATCCGGCGACTCTGATC
Organism: Candidatus Nanopelagicales bacterium; assembly: GCA_030699055.1. GTDB lineage: Bacteria > Actinomycetota > Actinomycetes > S36-B12 > UBA10799 > JAUYKX01. The sequence continues at coordinate 4,275 of JAUYKX010000330.1, read as the reverse complement.
TCCAGGCCTGGCCCGATTCTGATCGACGAGTACCAGAAGGCCCCGGTTGTTCTCGACGCGATCAAGGCGGAGTTGAACCGGGGATCTCGAGCGGGCAGCTTCGTGCTTACCGGCTCAGCACGTCATGACCAGCTGCCTGCGGCCGCGCAGGCTCTGACGGGCAGGTTGACGACCCTCACCCTGTACCCACTCTCCCAGGCGGAGATCGGTGCGGTCAGACCGACATTCGTCGCGCAGCTGCTCCAAGGCGAGGCCGAGGACGTCGTCGCACGGTCAAACCAGGCCACCGAAGCGACCGCCAGGTCCGACTACATCGCCCGAGTCGTCACTGGTGGGTTCCCGCTGGCCGTCGCCGCGCCAAGTGCGCACGACCGGAATCGGTGGATCGATAGCTACGTCCGCTTGACCCTGGAACGAGACGTCACGGACCTTCGCAGGCTTCGGCGCGGACAGTTCCTGCGCCCGGTTCTGGACCGGGTCGCCGGGCAGACTGGGCAACTGTTGAATGTCCACAGCGTGTCCAAGGCCCTCGGCTTGGACTACGGGACCACCGACAACTACGTCAGGCTGCTCGAACGCGTATTCCTCGTCTTCCGGCTGGAGCCCTGGGGCAAGACCTTGAGCGCGCGCACCGGCAGGACACCAAAGGTCCACATGATGGACTCCGGCGTCGCGGCACGTTTGCTGCGGCTCACGCCTGACAAGCTCGCAGCTCTCGACCCCACGGCGCTTACCGAGTTCGGTCACCTGTTCGAGTCCTTCATTGTCGGCGAACTGCTGAGGCAGGCCGAGTGTGTCGATCCGGTAGCAGGCGTAGGCCAGTGGCGGACACTGGATGGCGATGAGGTCGATTTCGTCCTCGAGCGTGACGACGGGCGTGTGGTCGGCGTCGAGGCGAAGGCGAGCGCACGGGTATCCGGCCAGAATCTGGGTCCACTGCGCAAGTTCAAATCCGCCGTCGGGAAGCGGTTCCTGGCGGGCGTCGCGTTATACCTCGGTGAGCGCGCCTACACCTATGAGCCGGGCTTGCACATCGTTCCCGCTGACCGAGTTTGGCGATGACCGACAGACCGACAGCCCGTTGACCCCGGACCGCAACGAGAACAAGCGGGCAACGCGAACGGTGCGGGAATACGATGCCCGAATGCGTCACGGAGGTCGAGTTCTCGGAAGTGTGGCTGTGATCGCTGCGGCCTTGTTGGCCACGGCCGCCTGCGGGTCGGGCGGATCGGACTCGGACAGCAATCCGGCGACCTCATCACCGTCGATCCAACCGGGCACGCTCATCCCCGACTCGACGCCAAGGGACGAGGCGGCGTTTCTGGGGCCCGCCCGACTCGTGCCGGTCAACGGGATCGAGATCGGCTACCGGCAGGTCGGCGCTGGGCGACCACTTCTGTTGATCATGGGGTTTTCGGGAACGATGGGCATGTGGCAGTACGAGTTCGTCCAGGGACTCGTTGACGCCGGTTTCCAGGTGACGATGTTCGACAACCGGGGAATGGGCTACTCGACCGACGACGACTCACAACCGTTGACCATGCAACTGATGGCGGCCGACACCGCCGCCCTGACCCGGGAATTGCGCCTGGACCGGCCGACCGTGGTTGGTTGGTCGATGGGCGGGGAGATCGCGCTCACCATGGCGGTACTTCATCCCGAGGCGGCAGGCGCGATCGTCACTTCGGGGGGCGACGCCGGTTCGCGGCATTACGTGCCGCCGAGCGAACGTGTGCTGAAGATTCTGGGAGATCCGACGGGCGACGTTTCCCAGTTGATGGGTCTGCTGTTCCCGAAGAGTCAGAGCGCGGCATCGAACGCGTTCGTGCGGTCCATCATGTTGTACCCGCAGCAGCAGCCGTCGGCCGAAGCGATCCAGCGACAACTGTCGGCGGAGGATGCCTTCTCCGAGTATTCGGGCACCTGGGACGGTCTGCCGTCGATCGGTGTACCCGTGCTCGTCCAGAACGGCGCCCTCGATGAAGTGACCCGCCCGATCAACGCCCAGCGGGTGTCCGCCCGTATTCCCGGGGCCGACCGGGTGATCTTCGATGACGCGGCGCACGGGTCGTTGTTCCAGGACATCCCGCAATTCGTGGGGCTCGTGCGGCGCACTGCCGATTCCGCCAGCCGATAGGCGCCCGGCCCCTGGCCCCGGCTGACCGGGAATCGGCCCTGCCGCGCGTCAGGCGCGGGCCACCCCGTACACCGCCAGCGAGATCGCGATGTAGTGCGTCACGTATCCCCCGAGCGTGAGCGAATGGAACACCTCGTGAAACCCGAACCAGCGGGGACTCGGATTCGGCAGACGCAGCGCGTAGACCAAGGCCCCCACCGAGTACATCAACCCGCCGACGCCGATCAGAATCACCACGGCGGCTCCCCCGCTGCGCCAAAACTCGGGCACATAGAAGATCGCAGTCCAGCCCATCGCGACGTAGACCGGAGCGGTCAGCCATCGCGGAGCATCGACCCAGAAAATGCGGAAGAGAGCCCCGAGGACCGCCCCGCCCCAGACGAAAGCCAGCAGTGTCGAGGCCTCCGATCCCAGCAGGGCTGCGGCGATGGGTGTGTACGAGCCGGCGATCAAGACAAAGATCGTCGCGTGATCGATTCGCCGGAGCACGGATGAGGTGCGCGGCTGCCAGTGACCCCGATGAAGCGTCGTACTGATCGAAAACAGCGCCACGGCACTGAGGGCGTAGATGGCCGTGGCCAGGCGCAACTCCGCCGGTGACAGTGCAACGAGCACAACCCCACAGATCACCGCCGCCGGAATAGCCCCCGCATGGAGCCAGCCACGCAGCTTGGGTTTGAGGTCAGCCGCCACGGCTACGAGATCGCTTGGAGTCACCCGTCGAGAGTACGTGTCGACATTGACGTGACTCGGGGGCGGTCAGATGATTCGCGATGCCTCGGTTACGCGAACCGGGTCGGGTCGGATCCCGTGGTCGCTCAATCGCGCCGGCGACACAGTCGGCGAGGTTCGCGGCGGACAAGCGGGCTGTGCCCGGGCAGCGAACCCTTCAGCGCGACCGGAACATCGGCTGGCACCGGGCCGACAACGATGTAGCCGCCCCTATCCACCACAACTATGGCGTTGGTCTTCCAGCGCCGCCGTGAGGCCAGCCAGCAACGCCAAACCATGCCCCAAGTTGATCAGCGTTTCGCGGGCACATTTCGTGAGTCTGGTTACCCGTTTGCCGTTAGTAACGGTCCCCGGTAGTATCGGTTCGTGATCCGGTCCTTCAGGAACGCCGCCACGGAGAAGGTCTGGAAGCGCGAACACGTTCCCGCTCTCGGCCCCGACCTGCAACGTTCGGCTCACCGGAAACTGCGCCTGATCAACGCCGCCTCCGAACTCGAAAGCCTGCGAGTGCCACCCGGCAACCGCTTGGAAAACTGATCGGCGACCGGGCAGACCAGCACTCCATCCGCGTGAACGACCAGTATCGGATCTGCTTTGTCTGGACCGACAACGGTGCCGAGGACGTCGAGATCACCGATTACCCCTGAACGGAGAGGACCACCGATGGACATGACCAGGAAGGCGCACGAACCGATCACCCCGGGCGAGATCCTGCTCGCCGAGTTCCTGCAGCCGCTCGGCATCAGCCAGTACCGCCTCGCCCAGGCGACAGGTGTGCCCCAGACGCGCATCAGCGCGATCATTCACGGCAAACGCGCGATCACAACCGACACTGCATTGCGACTGTCCGCTGCGCTCGGCGTCGACGAACGGTTCTGGATCAACATTCAAACCGATTACGATCTCGAGGTTGAACGTGATCGGCTAGGTGACGATCTGGCGAATATCCCCAACCTTGCCGCCGGGTGACCCCAGTCTGCCGCGGCGCCCACTCCCCACTCCCCACCTCACCCCGGAACGATGTTGACTAATGCCATCACCCGGTCGATACGAGCTTCGGTGGCTGAATCTCTGGCGAGAAGCGATGCGGCAGCCTCATCGGCTCGGGCCAGGATCATGATTGGCTCGGCTTCCATGACTATGGCGCTGCCGTCACCGAATCCTTCAATGCAACTGCCTTCCATTTCCCGGAGAACAGCACGGAAAGCGTTTCGCGGGCACATTTCATGAGTCTCGTCGGGTCTTTGCATTACGTGCCGCGATGGCGGACACCGGTCGCATGGTTGGAGATCTGCGTACTGCTGACGACTTCGCTGAGGCGGCTGCTGCCCGCCCTGGGCTAGCACGCCATCCATGGATGATGCGCTTTCCCGGCTGCAAGGCCTGATCCAGGCCCTGCCTTCCGG
>JAUYKX010000329.1 GCA_030699055.1 Candidatus Nanopelagicales bacterium | reverse complement strand
ACGGCCGCCCGAGTGTCCAGCAGGTCGGCACGGCCGATCGCCTCATCCAACGAGCGGAATCCGAGTTCCGCCAGGTACTCACGCACCTCCTGGGCGACGAACTCGAAGTAGGCCTCAACGTGTTCCGGTCGGCCGGTGAATCGCTCGCGCAGCACCGGATTCTGGGTTGCCACTCCCACCGGACAAGTGTCCAGATGGCAGACCCGCATCATCACGCAACCCATGACGACCAACGGCGCCGTGGAGAAGCCGAACTCCTCCGCGCCCAGCAGCGCCGCGATCAACACATCGCGACCGGTCTTGAGCTGACCATCGGCCTGCAAAATGACCCGATCGCGCAACCCGTTGAGCAGCAGGGTCTGCTGGGTTTCCGCCAGCCCGAGCTCCCACGGCCCCCCGGCATGTTTGAGACTCGTCAGAGGTGAGGCGCCCGTTCCACCGTCATGCCCCGAGATCAAGATGACGTCAGAATGGGCTTTTGCCACTCCGGCCGCAACCGTGCCCACACCAACCTCGGCTACCAACTTCACGTGGATCCGCGCCCGCGGATTGGAGTTCTTCAGGTCGTGGATCAGCTGAGCCAGATCCTCGATCGAGTAAATATCGTGGTGCGGCGGCGGGGAGATCAACCCGACCCCAGGTGTCGAATGCCGGGTTTTGGCCACCCACGGATAGACCTTGTGGCCGGGGAGCTGGCCGCCCTCGCCGGGCTTGGCGCCCTGCGCCATCTTGATCTGAATGTCGTCACTGTTGACCAGGTATTCGCCCGTGACCCCAAATCTGCCCGAAGCGACCTGTTTGATGGCCGATCGCCTCGAATCCCCGTTGGGCAGCGGGGTGAAGCGCTCCGGGTCTTCCCCGCCTTCGCCGGTGTTCGACTTCGCCCCGAGCCGGTTCATCGCGATCGCCAGCGTCTCGTGGGCTTCACTCGAAATCGACCCGTAAGACATCGCACCGGTGTGGAAGCGTTTGAGAATCTCGCTCATTGGCTCGACCTCGTCCAACGGAATCGGCTCGCGCCGACCTTCGGCGAACTCGAACAACCCCCGCAGAGTCATCAATTTGCGCGACTGATCATTGATCTCAGCGGCGAAACGGCGGTAGCTCTTCAAGTCACGATTGCGGGTCGCATGCTGCAACCGGAACACCGTCTCGGGATTGAACATGTGCGATTCGCCCTCGCGACGCCACTGGTACTCGCCGCCGACGTCCAGCGTACGATGCGCGGGCGAAACCCCTGACGGTGGGAAGGCAACCCGATGCCGCCGGGCGACCTCCGAGGCGATCACATCCAGTCCGATTCCGCCCAACTTGGAGGTGGTTCCCGTGAAGTACTCGTCGATCACGTCCGAGGCAAGTCCGACCGCTTCAAAAACCTGTGCCCCACGGTACGAGGCAACCGTCGAGATGCCCATCTTGCTCATCACCTTGAGCACGCCCTTACCCAACGACCTGACCAAGTTGCGCACAGCTTGTTCCGGCTCGATACCGGACACCAATCCTGAGCGAACAAGGTCCTCGACGCTTTCCATGGCGAGGTACGGGTTCACGGCGCCCGCCCCGTACCCGATCAGCAGCGCGACATGATGAACTTCCCGCACGTCGCCGGCTTCGACGATCAAGCTGACCTGGGTTCGGGTCTTCCGCCGAACCAGGTGATGGTGGATGGCGGACGTAATCAGTAACGACGGGATCGGGGCATGCTCCGCATCGCTGTCGCGATCCGAGATGACGATCACCCGGACGCCCTGCTCGATGAGAATGTCCGTTTCGATGCACAACTGCTCGATTCGCGCGCCTAGGCCCGGACCGTCTTCGTCAACCGGATAGAGGGCCGACAGCTTGGCCGCGGCGAAGCCTGGCAGGTCACCATCGGCGTTGATGTGCAGGATCTTCGCCAACTCGTCGTTGTCGATCACCGGGAACGGAACCGTGACCCGTCGACATTGGGCCGGGGTGGTCTCGAACAGGTTGCCCTCGGGTCCGATGTGGCTGATGAGCGAGGTGACGATCTCTTCCCTGATCGCATCCAACGGCGGGTTGGTGACCTGCGCGAATAGCTGAGCGAAGTAATCGAAGATCAATCTGGGTCGGTCGGACAGCACCGCTATCGGCGTGTCCGTACCCATCGAGCCGATCGGCTCCAGCCCGTTGCCGGCCATCGGCGCGAGAATGATCCGCAATTCCTCCTCGGTGTAGCCGAAGACCTGCTGCCGCCGGACCACCGACTGGTGGGTATGGACCACGTGCTCCCGTTCCGGCAACTGCTCCAGATGGACGATGCCGACATGAAGCCACTCCGCGTACGGATGCTCGGACGCCAGTTGCGCCTTGATCTCGGCGTCCTCGATGATCCGACCGGAAGCCGTGTCAGCCAGGAACATGTGGCCCGGCTGCAGGCGGCCCTTACGAATGACCGAAGCCGGATCGATATCGAGAATCCCGGCTTCCGACCCGAGGATCACGAGGCCGTCGTCGGTCACCCAGAACCGGCCCGGACGAAGCCCATTGCGATCCAGTACCGCGCCGATCACGGTGCCGTCGGTGAACGACACACTGGCTGGACCATCCCAGGGTTCCATCAGCGTCGAGTGGTACTCGTAAAACGCCCTCAAATCCGGATCCATCGCCGTGTTGTTTTCCCAGGCTTCCGGGATGGTCATCAAGACGGCATGAGGCAGGCTGCGACCACCCAGATGAAGCAACTCGAGCACCTCGTCGAAACTGGCCGAGTCGCTGGCCGCCGGCGTGCAGACCGGGAATATCCGGTTCAGGTCACCCGGCAGCACGTCACTGGCCAGCATCGCCTCGCGGGCCAGCATCCAGTTGCGATTCCCCTTGACGGTGTTGATCTCTCCGTTGTGGGCGATCAGCCGGTATGGGTGGGCGAGCGGCCAACTCGGGAACGTGTTGGTCGAGAACCGGGAGTGAACCAACCCCAATGCCGACTTGAACCGCGAGTCGGAGATGTCCGGGTAAAAGGGTTCCAGCTGACCGGTGGTAAGCATCCCTTTGTAAACCAGTACGCGACCCGAGAGCGACGGGAAGTAGGCAGCCGTCTCCCGCTCGCACCGTTTCCGGAGGCAGAACGCGTGTCGTTCGAGTTCAAGTCCGGATAAAAGGCGTCCCTCGCGCTCGAAGGTCACAAACAGCTGCGCGAATCGGGGCATGCACTGGCGAGCTGTCCGCCCGAGCAGATCAGGAGCGGTCCGGACGGTACGCCAACCGAGGATCCGAGCGCCCTCGTCTCGACAGATCCGCTCGATGCTTCCCCGGGCGTCGGCTTCGGCCTCGTCATCGTCGGGCAGAAACGCCGTTCCGACCGCGTACGAACCGGCGGTGGGCAACTCGAACCCGGCCTCTGCCCGCAGCAGCTCATCCGGCACCTGCACGAGCAGCCCGGCACCATCGCCGGAGTCCGGTTCGGATCCCGATGCGCCCCGGTGCTCCAGATTGCGCAAAGCGGTGAGTGACTGCTCAACGATTTCGTGGCTGGCAACACCGGTCAGTGTCGCCACAAAGGCGACGCCACAGGAATCGTGTTCCCATGCCGGATCATAAAGCCCCTGCTTGCCCGGCAGAGCCGAGTACTTCGGAGCGTGCTCGTTGGACGTCAAAACCGAACTCCTGTGTGGTCGCGGCCATCACCCCGCGACACGTGGACGCGATGGAATGACGGCGGAAGATCCCGGGACGACGCTGGCCCGATGGCCGCCAGTACGGCGGTATTGTCGAAGAGATGTTACCGCAGGCCGTGGAGCGAACGGCACTTACCGCGATCCGTTTGCCGTGCCACCCTTGGTTGAAGGGATGGTGTCGATATCGCTGACCTCTGTCCGCGGGTCCTGGTCGGGGTGATCGTGCAGACCATCGTCGACCTCAGCCGAACGTCTGACCGAAGGCTCCCTACCCGGTCGCAACCGCGCAGACACGACCATGTAGACGATTGCGCCGAGGCCCACCAGGATCGAGGTGAAGACGTTGATCCGTAGCCCGAGGACCTGCGAAGCGGTGTCGATCCGCAACAGTTCCATCCCCAGCCGACCCACGCAGTAAAGCGCCACGTACAACGCGAAAGCCCGCCCGTGACCCAGCAGCCACCGTCGGTCGGCCCACCACACCACCGCCGCAATCAGTAGAGCCCACAGAGCCTCGTACAGGAATGTCGGATGGAAGGTGGCGAACTGCTCAAACCCGGTCGGACGATGCTCCAGTGCGATCTCGAGCGCCCAGGGCAAGTCGCTGGGTGAGCCAAACAACTCCTGATTGAAGTAGTTGCCCAACCGCACGAACACCGTCGCGACTCCCAGGCTCGGCGCGATGGCGTCAAGCAGCGGCGGCAGCAGCAATCCTCGCCGCCGACACGCAATCCAGGCACCGATGGCGCCTACGGTCACGCCTCCCCAACTCCCGAGGCCGCCCTGCCAGATCTCCAATGCCGACAAGAAGCCCTTGCCCCCCGGGCCGAAGTAGACAGGCCAGTCGGTGGCCACGTGGTACGCGCGGGCACCGACGATGCCGAAGGGCACGGCCCAGATGGCGATGTCCAGAACCTGACCGGGCAGCCCACCTCGTTCTCGCCAGCGCCGATCAGTGATCACAATCGCCAGAGCGATCCCGATGATGATCGATAGCGCGTAGGCCCGAACGGGTAGCGGCCCGAGGTTCCAGACTCCCTCGGCCGGACTCGGCAGAAACGCAGACATTGGCAAGCGCCCCGATCCTCAGCCTCAGGCCATGCTCTTGATCTTGGCTATTAGCTCCTCAGGCGATCGGATGCCCTTCATGGAAAGCTCCTTACCGTTCACGTAGACGGCTGGAGTTCCCGGAATAGCTTCCTGGTCGAAAACAGAAGTCGAGTTGGCCGACCAGCCGAGGTATGTCGACTTCTCGACACACGACTTGAACGAATCGAACTCCGCTCCACTGATTCCCACCTGCCGGCCGTATTCGATCAGCTGTTCATCGGTGACCTGTGTTCCCTCCACCGGTGGCTGATTGACGAAAACCGCTGTGTGGTACTCGACCGATTTGCCTGCATCGATGGCACAACCCCAGGCGGAAGTCGCGCGTGCCGACGTGTTCTTGGACTGGGGGAGGTTCTTGTCGAGAAACGTTGTTGGCCGCAGTTGCAGATTGATCTCACCCTTGGCGGCGACCGCGTACAAGGCAGAGGAGATTGTCTCCTCGAAGTTCTTGCACGCGGGGCACTGGAAGTCCTCCCAAACCTGAACCGTTGGGATCTTGTCACCTGGATTCTGGGTTACAACGAACGCGTAACTGGTTGTATCGACGCCTTTGGGCAAGGCGGCAGACGGATCGGGACCGTTGGTTCCCGAGGAACCGCCCGATGCTCGTACCGCAAAAACGATGATCAGTACGACGACAATCAGGACGGCTCCGGCTCCGCCAATCTGGATAAAGCGCTCACGACGCTTGTGTGCCGCCTCGGCGGCCAGCCGCGCCTGTCGAGCCTTGTCCTTGGTGGACTTGCTCGTGCCCGACTTATCAGCACTCGACTTGCTCACCTAAATCGTCTCCTCTCGAACACCACCGGTCAAGGTGCTACCGGGGCTAATGGCGAAGCGGGTATGTGGCCAGATGACGAGCCATAGTGCCATGAGGGCGAACAAGAGATCGCGAGCG
>JAUYKX010000325.1 GCA_030699055.1 Candidatus Nanopelagicales bacterium | reverse complement strand
CCGGCCGTCATCTTCGCCGCCATTCCGATCGCCATCGTTGGATTCATCGAGGTCAACGACCTGGATGTGAACCAGCTGGGCCAGATCGGGCTCATGCTCGCCGCGTTCCCTGACCTGCCGCCCAGGCTGGCGGCCCAGGGCTTCATCGTCACCAACTTCATGGCCTACTTCCTGCTCATCCCGGCCATGGTGCCCATCGCGATTGCCTCGCAATCGGTCATCGGGGAGCGGCAGGCGCGGTCCCTGGAGCCGCAGCTCGCGACGCCGATCGAGGTCTCCGAGCTGCTCGCCGGCAAGACCATCGCGGCCGCCTTGCCGGCCGTCCTCGCCACCTGGGCGGTGTGGGTTGCCTACGGCCTGATCAACGGGGCGATTGCCGACCCACGCCTGCTGCGAATGGTGTTCAGCCCGCAGTGGATGGTGGCCATGGCCACCCTGGTCCCGCTCATCTGCGTGCTGTCGGTCCTGCTGGGCGTCATCGTCAGCTCGCGGGTCGGCGACCCCCGGACCGCCCAGCAGTTCGGCGCCTTCGTGGTGCTGCCGATCATCGCCATCGCGGTGGCCCAGTTCCTTGGCGGGCAGGCAACCTTCACCCTGAGCCAGGTCCTCGTCGGCGACCTGGTGGTCGTGGGCCTGATCGGGGCCCTGCTGATCATCGGCTCGTGGGCCTTTGACCGAGAGGAGATCCTCACCCGCCTCGGCTAACCCACCCGGCGTCGTGGTCTACACTCGGCAGCCGCGGTGGCCTTAGCTCAATTGGTAGAGCATCGGATTGTGGCTCCGAAGGTTACGGGTTCAAGCCCCGTAGGCCACCCCATCAAATCACGCACGAAATCGCCCGATCCCGTGGCGAACGGTTGGTCTAACCCGACCAGTTGACGACCACTTTGACGACCACGCGGATGCGGGCCACCTTCGGTGGAGGAATGGGTGGCTACGGACGAAGCGGTCTTGGCGCGGCTGGACGACCTGATCGGGCGGGCTAGCGCCCTGACCAACAACAGCGGCCAGCAGGCGTACTACCCGTTGCTGGTCCAGGTGAAAACGGCTGTGTCCGCGATTGCGGGCGATGATTCCGATTACTACCGGCTGTTGGACCAACGCCTTGTGACGGTCCCGCACGGCTATGGCCTCGGCGGGATGACCATCGCTCAGGCCCTGACGAACTTGCGCTCGGATGTGGAGAACGGCTACTTACGGCGGCAGGCGGACCTGATTGCCGCGGAAGTGTTCGGGAACTTCCTGGACATGGCGGAGCACCTGTTGGACGCCGGGTACTACCAACCCGCCGCCTCGCTGATCGGGGCCGTGTTGGAGGACGGGCTGCGCCGCCTCGCGCGAAACGCGGATGTGGGCGTCAAGCCGGGTGACGACATCAGTTCGCTGAACAACCGCCTTGCCGCTAAGGCGGTGTACACGAATCTGGTACGGAAACAGGTTGATGTGTGGGGCGCCGTGCGCAACCACGCGGACCACGGGGAGTTCGACAAGATCAGCGAAGCGGATGTCCGGGACATGTACTCGGGGGTCACCCGGTTCATGGCGGAAAAACTGGGGTAGGCCGGGAAGGCAGCGGCTGCCGCGATGACTTTGACGACCAACGGGACCGATCAGCGGTTCAGGGTGTTCTTCCCAGCGGAGTTCCATCGCGTCCAAGTCGGACTCCCGAAGCAGGTAGCGTATGTCGTCCGGCCCGGACCGCACATACACCGCCGGGCCGCAGGCCGGGCACTTCGTCTTTGCCTTGGGCAGCGGGTCCATGACCACGCCGCAATGAGGGCAGTCGGTGCGGTTGTATACGGGCCGTGGTGGTCGGTCCAGGCGCCCGACGGTGTCCTTGTCCTGGGTTGCCCGGGCGGTCCACCCGGGCGTTGGCGCGGCGGTGGTGGCGGTGGCGGCGGACGCGGCACTTCCCGGAACAGGTCCGCCGGTCGGCGCGGGACCAGGCCGGGATCAGGGTGCCGCACTCGGCGCAGGGCCTTCCGTTCACGCCTGGCCCCCTGCCACAATCGCCGCATGGAGCGTTTGCGCCGCGTGTGGCGCTGGTTTGTCCCGGCGATCCCACTTGCTGCGGTAGTAGGGGTCGCATTCGCGATGGCCGGTTTCGTCGTTGGGATGAATGTGGGTATCGACGATCCGCAGGTCCAGGCCGGGATCGTTGGCGCCGCGGCTGGGATTGTCGGCGGCCTGATCGGCGCGACCGTTGGAGCGTGGAGTGCCGGTCGCGTTGCCGATCGGACCCTGGCCGATGCGCAGGCAGCCAGGGATGAAAGCCGCGACGAAGCGCGGCGTGTTCGGTTCCTGGATGAACGACGGGCTGCAATCGTCGATGTGGTGCTGGCGTCCGACCGAGCCGTGGCCATTGCCATGGACCGAGGCCGCCGCGGGCCGGAGGCGCTGAAGAAACCCCTACCTCCGCCCGAAGGGCCGGGCATGGATCGCGCCATGGCGGTGCTGAGGTTGCTCGCACCTGATCTCTCGATCGAAACCGGACCTGCGTACCGGAATGCCACACTGAATGCTGTTCACGCCTGTGTCGATTGGGCCGCCGACCCGGGCAGCGGCGACGGCGACGCCGTCCGAAAACAGCCGGATTTCGTCACACAAGCCATTTCCGAACTTCATGAAACGGAGTCCCGGTTCATGGCGGATGCTGCCTTCCACCTCGGCATCATCGACTACGCAGGCGAAAGGCTTGCCGAGTTGATCGAAGCCGCCGGCCGCGAAAAGTCGCAGGAAGGGGTCACGGAGGAAGGCGACTAGGTCAGCGCCGGACATCACGATCCTCGGACCACAACTTCGCCAGGTCCACCGCCTGGGCCCGATGTCCCGACCGAGGCGGGCGCCCGACATGGGCGTGAGTCCGAGGGCGTCCCGCGCCCTTGCCGCGG
>JAUYKX010000310.1 GCA_030699055.1 Candidatus Nanopelagicales bacterium | reverse complement strand
TTGTTCAAGGACGAAGTCCGCGTCCTCGGATCCGAACTCGGACTGCCGGACGAGATTATTTGGCGGCACCCGTTCCCCGGGCCCGGTCTGGCGATCCGGATCATCGGAGAGGTCAACGCCGAGCGGCTCGATGTGCTCCGCCGGGCGGACGCGATCGCCCGCGAGGAGTTGACGGCCGCCGGGGTCGATCGCGAGGTTTGGCAGTTCCCCGTGGTGTTGTTGGCCGACGTCAGGTCGGTCGGGGTCCAGGGCGACGGACGGACCTACGGTCATCCGATCGTCTTGCGTCCGGTGTCGAGCGAGGACGCGATGACCGCCGATTGGTCGCGGTTGCCCCACGAGCTGATCGCCCGGATCTCCAGCCGGATCACCAACGAGGTTCCGGAAGTGAACCGGGTGGTGCTCGACGTCACCAGCAAGCCGCCGGGAACCATCGAATGGGAGTAAGCGTCCGTTGCTCGCGCCCGGTTCGCGCCCGGTTCGCGCCGCGTTGCCCGGGCTCGCCCGTCAGTTCGTGTCGACGACCAGATAGGCCTCGGCCAGACGCCCTTCGGGCAGCCCGCCCATCTGGGCGTTGCGCGTGAGCCATTCGCGCAACATGTTCTCCAGATTCGCCAAGTGGGCGGTCTGGGAGCGGTGCTCGCGAAGTGCCGTGATCTTGCGATGAAAGGCGTCGGTGACGTCCACGAAATGGTTTGGGCGATTGGTTCCCATCACCCACACTTCGCCCACGCTCCAGGCCTCGAGTCCCTCGTCGGTCAGCAGGGTCGGATGGGCGAAAGGATTCCGCGAATCCGGGTAGACGGCCTGCATGGTTGCTTCACCAGCGGCCAGGTGGTCGGGGTGCGAAGCGTAAACCCGTTCCCAGTTGCGTTCCGGCGACTGGATGACCATTCGGTCCGGCCGCACCTGCCGGATCACCCGGGTGATGTCGCGCCTGAGTCCGTGCGACACCGTTAGTTCTCCGTCGCGGTAGCCCAGAAATCGCACATCAGTTACCCCCAGGGAGTTCGCGGCGGCGATCTGCTCGGTCCGCCGAATCCGGGGAATTTCAGAGCGCGGGACGGTGGGATCGAAGCCGCCGGCATCGCCATCGGTCACCACGCAATAGGTGACCAGGGTCCCGGCATCGACCCAATGAGCCACGGTCCCGGCGGCGCCGAAGTCCGCATCGTCAGGGTGCGCCACTACGACCAGTACTCGATCGACCACCCGTTCCGAAGTCATCCGGCCATCCTCGCACGGGCGTAGCCGACGGTGGGGCCACCTACAATCGCTCGGGTGGCGGACACCTTGCTGGACGGGCTCAACGAACCTCAACGATTGGCCGTGCTACACGAAGGTGGGCCGTTGTTGGTCGTGGCCGGAGCTGGATCGGGCAAGACCCGGGTTCTCACCTCTCGCATCGCGTATCTGTTGCGCGACCGGGGGGTATCCGCGGACCAGGTGGTCGCCATCACCTTCACCAACAAGGCTGCCGCCGAGATGCGCGAGCGGGTCGGGGGACTGGCCGGATTTCGCACCGCGGGTATGCAGTTGTCGACATTTCATTCGGCCTGTGTGCGGATCATCCGGCGGCACTCTGATCGTCTGGGATTGCCGTCGTCTTTCTCGATCTACGACTCTCTCGACTCGCGCCGACTGCTGACCCAGATCGGCAACGACATCGGGTTGGACTCGAAGCGGACCTCGGCTCGTTATCTGGCCACGGCCATCTCGAACCTGAAAAACGAACTGATCGATCCGGACAGTTTCGCGAGCCGGGCGGAGGGTCCGGCGCAGCTTCAGTTGTTGGAGGTGTACCGGGCCTACCAGCAGCGCTTGCTTCGCGCCGGGGCGGTCGACTTCGACGATCTGATCGCCTACACCGTGGAGTTGTTCCGCGCCCAACCGGCCGTGGCGGCTGAATACCGGAGTCGATACCGGCATGTCCTGGTGGATGAGTATCAGGACACCAACCACGCCCAGTACGCGCTGATCCGGGAACTGACCGGTGCCGGTTCGGGTGGGCCGGCCGAACTGGTGGTGGTCGGGGACGCCGACCAGTCGATCTACGCATTCCGGGGGGCGACGATCCGGAATATCGACCAGTTCGAACGGGACTTCCCGAACGCCAAGGTGATCATGCTCGAACAGAACTACCGGTCCACCCAGACCATCCTGTCGGCCGCGAATGCTGTCATCTCGCGCAACCGGGATCGGCGCGAGAAGCGTCTGTGGACTTCCGCCGGCGACGGCGAGCGGATCATCGGGTATGTCGGCGACGACGAGACGGACGAAGCGGCATTCGTGGCGAATCGAATCCGGGAATTGACCGAATCCGGTGGTGTCCGGCCCAGCGATGTGGCGGTCTTTTATCGCACCAATGCGCAGTCGCGGGCTTTGGAGGAGGTGTTCATCCGGGTCGGGCTGCCCTATCGCGTGGTGGGCGGCGTCAGGTTCTACGAACGCAAGGAAGTGCGCGACATCCTGGCTTACCTGCGGGTGGTCTCCAACCCGCACGACGACGTTTCCCTGCGTCGGATCCTCAACACTCCCCGGCGGGGTATCGGTGACTCTGCCGAGAAGCGGATCGATGCGCTGGCCGTTCGCGACCGGGTGTCGTTCGGGGAGGCGCTGCGGCGAGTCGATGAGTCGGTTGGTTTGGCTCCGCGTTCGCTCCGGGCCGTTCGCGAGTTCGTCGGAATGCTCGATGAGTTCCGGGCTGAAGTCGCCGCCGGCACCGGCATTGCGGATCTGGTGCATCTGGTGGTCGAAGGCAGTGGCTACCTGGCGGCGCTGCGCGAGTCTCGGGATCCGCAGGATGAGGCCCGCGTGGAGAACCTGGCGG
>JAUYKX010000288.1 GCA_030699055.1 Candidatus Nanopelagicales bacterium | reverse complement strand
GAGATCCAGCGGGCACCCGAACTTCTGCTTGCGATCAAGTCGCGCGTCGATCGAGATCCAAGACCCGGTCAGTTCCTGCTAACCGGGTCGGCCCGGGTTCTGGCCATGCGCGGCGTCGTCGATGCCCTGCCGGGTCGGATTGAGACAGTGAATCTGTGGCCCTTTTCGCAAGGAGAAATTGACGGGACGCCGGACTCGTTCATCGATTCAGTGTTTGCCGCTGGCCCGGAGTTCACGCACCGCAGCGATGTGTCGCGGGATGAATACATTGCGAGGCTGCTCAAAGGGGGATTCCCTGGTGCCCAGGAACGATCCGAGCGTCGAGCAAGGGCATTTTTCGACTCCTATGTCGAGTCGATGATCAATCGCGAAGTAATGGAGTTGTCGCATATCGAACGTTCGCCCCAGTTGCTCGCGCTATTGCCGATGTTGGCGGCCCGCTCCGGTTCGGTGCTCAGCGCCGCCGGACTGGCTAACCAACTCGGGCTCTCCCGGCCGACGGTCGCCCGTTACCTGGCCCTGCTGCGGGAGGTTTTCCTGGTGGACATGCTGCCCGCGCTGAGTGGCAACATCAGCACGCGGGCAACCGCGGCCCCGAAGATCTACTTTGTGGATTCAGGCATCGCGGCAAATCTCGTCGGGGCGACCGAGGTCTCGCTGAATCAGCCCACGGGACCGCTGGGCCCGTTGCTCGAAGGATTTGTCATCTCCGAGTTGGCCCGGCAAGCCACCTGGAGTCAGATCAGCCCCCGTCTGTCCCATTACCGCACCAAAGACGGCGTGGAGGTGGATCTTGTCCTCGAGGACCGCACGGGGCGGGTGGTGGCCATCGAGGTGAAGGCGGCCAGCACGGTCAGATCCGACGACTTCCGTGGGTTGCGACATCTGCGACAGCGTCTGGGTGAGCGGTTTGCGCTCGGCCTGGTGTTGCACTCCGGCCAGTCGACCCTGAGCTTCGGACCCGGGCTGAAGTCAGTTCCGATCGCGGCCATTTGGGAGGCGCCAGCCTGACCGGAACCCGACCGGAACCCGACCGGAAGCTGACCAGAGCCACCCGGCAGATCTCGCGAGTGTCGTCGGGGGGTTGGCTGCCCTTCGTTCGACGCCGTAGACTCGGTTACATTCCGTCAACAAACCATTTATACGATCCCGCTGTTTCACCGTGACGGGTTCGGGGAAGACAACAAACATGAGTAGCAGGTTGTTCTGGGTCGCGGTTGGGGCTGTCGGTGGCGTGTACGCCTACCGGAGGGGCCAGCGGGCAGTTGTCGATGCGCGCGAACGCGGACTTGTCGGCAATGTCGCCGCAGTTGCCGGAACGGTGTCCCGGGTCGCTGGCGTCATCGGCGGTCCGGCCACGCCGGTGGCCGAATTGGCGTCAGTCTACGTTGATCACAGTGTCCGGCGCATCGAGCCGATAGAGGTCGTTCCCGTGCGCCGGATTCCGGTGAGTCGGGCCCGGACCGGAATTCCGTCGACTGCGATGCGGTTCGACGCGCTGACGGCCGATGCGGTGGTTGATCTGCGTGAGGTCCGCACGGGCACACGCGGCTAGGGCAGCGCCGCCATGGAGTCCGCCGAGATTCGGCGGCGATTTCTCGACTTTTTCCGGGATCGGGACCACGCCGTCATTCCCAGTGCTTCCCTGATCGCGACCGACCCCACGCTGCTGTTCGTGAACGCCGGGATGGTTCCCTTCAAGCCCTACTTCCTGGGAGAGGCTCCCGCTCCCTGGCCGAGGGCGACAAGTGTCCAGAAGGTCGTGCGCACACTGGACATCGACGAGGTCGGCCGGACGACGCGTCACGCTTCTTTCTTCCAAATGTGCGGCAACTTCTCTTTCGGCGACTACTTCAAAGAAGGCGCGATCGGGCTGGCCTGGGAATTGCTGACCCGGCCGGTCTCCGACGGTGGTTTCGGGTTTCCCGAGGACCGGCTCTGGGTGACGGTGTACGAGGACGACGACGAGAGCATCGCACTTTGGCGGCGGGTCGCCGGGCTGCCGGCCGAGCGCATCCAGCGGCGGGGGATGGTCGACAACTTCTGGTCCATGGGTGTGCCCGGGCCGTGTGGGCCATGCAGCGAGATCTACTACGACCGGGGTCCGCGTTTCGGGCGCGAGGGTGGCCCGGTGGTCGACGAGGATCGTTACCTCGAGGTTTGGAATCTGGTCTTCATGCAACAGGCCCGCGGCGAGGGCCCGGGCAAGGAGGGCTACCCCATCCTTGGGGAGCTGCCGGCGAAGAACATCGACACCGGTGCCGGTCTCGAGCGCTTGGCAGCGGTGCTGCAGGGCGTCGACAACATCTACGAAATCGACACGACCCGGGCGGTGCTCGATCGCGCTGCCGAGATCACCGGGCGCCCCTACGGCCGCTCCGAGGCCGATGACATCGCCCTTCGGGTGGTGGCTGATCACATTCGCACTTGTGTGTTCCTGAGTGGCGATGGGGTGCGACCCGGCAACGAGGGTCGCGGCTACGTGCTACGTCGGCTCGCCCGGCGGGTCATCCACCACATGCGAGTCCTGGGAGCCGCGGAGCCCACGATGGGCGAGCTCGTCCGATCCGTAATCGACTCGATGTCGCCTCAATACCCGGAACTGATCCCCGAGTCGGAACATGTGCTCTCGGCGCTGGTCGGGGAGGAGGGCCTGTTCCTCTCGACGCTCCGCTCGGGTTTGAATCGGTTCGACGCGGCGGCTGAGGCGACCCGCCGGCGTGGTTCGAAACGGATCACCGGTGCCGAGGTTTTCGCGCTGCACGACACCTACGGGTTTCCCATCGAATTGACCCTCGAGATGGCGGCGGATCAGGGCCTGGAGGTCGACCAGGACGGCTTTGTTCAGTTGATGCGTCAACAA
>JAUYKX010000286.1 GCA_030699055.1 Candidatus Nanopelagicales bacterium | reverse complement strand
TCGGCGCGGACTCGGTGGTTGAGGCTCGCTCCGGATCGGTCATGAACGGCTACCTCAACCGTCCGCTGGGCGAGGGGTTCACCGCTGATGGCTGGTGGCGGACGGGTGACATCGGCCGGTTCGATGAAGACGGGTACCTGTTCCTTCAGGGCCGGGCCAGCGATTTGATCATCACTGGCGGCCACAACGTTCAGCCCGCCGAAGTCGAGCGCGTGCTCGCGAGTGTCTTCGGAGTGGCCGAGGTCGCGGTGGCGGGGGTGCCCGATGAACGCTGGGGCCAGATCGTGGGGGCGTTCGTCGTTGCCCAACCGGGCGTCGAGCTTGCGCGGTTGTTGTCTGAACTGCGTTCGGTGGCTGACCTTGAGCTGGCTCCGTCCCAGCGGCCCCGGCAGTGGCGGTTCCTGGCGGAGTTGCCCCGCAACGCACTGGGCAAGGTCACCCGGTCGCGGCTGGCGGTAATGTCCGCCGAATGACCAGAGTCTGCGCGATTCAACTCGATGTTTCGTCCGGCGAGCAGCCCGAAGACCGAATCGAACGGGCCTTCGGCTTGATCGATCAGGCGGCGCGGCAGGGCGCCGAGCTGGCCGTCCTGCCCGAACTGTGGTCGACCGGCGGCTTCGATGTGCCCCTCGGCATCGAGCGGGCGGAGACGCTGGACGGCTCACTGGTCAAGTCACTCGGGGCCGCCGCCCGCGAGCACGGGATCTGGCTGCATGGTGGTTCGTTCGTGGAGGCCGGGGCAGACGGGAAGTACCACAACACGGCGGTCCTGTTCGGACCCGACGGGTGCCTCATCGCGGTGTACCGCAAGATCCACCTTTTCGGTTTCGATACCGGCGAGGCCGCGTTGCTGACAGCGGGCACCACTCCCGTCCTGGCCGAGACACCTCTCGGGCGCACGGCCCTGGCGACCTGCTACGACCTGCGATTCCCCGAGCTGTTTCGCCGGTTCGTGGACGAAGGCGCGGAGGCGGTTTTGCTCACGTCGGCTTGGCCGGCGGTTCGAACAGCAGCCTGGTCGGTCTTGGTTCGGGCTCGCGCAATCGAAAACCAGTTTCCCGTCGTTGCCTGCAACGAAACCGGAACCCAGGGTGCGGGTCGGGTTCGGCTGGGTGGTCGAAGTGTGGTTTGCGACGCCACGGGCGAACTGGTTGCCGAGGCCGGCTCGGACGAGCAGCTTCTTTCTGCCGAACTTGACCCGGCTCAGGTGACAGCTGTCAGAGCCGAGTTCCCGGTCCTGCGCGATCGGCGAATCGGCTAATTCACCGATTCGCCGATTCGCCGATCGCCGGTCACCGGTCACGCCGGAGCAGGCTGTTTCGTCTTCGTCAGAAGGCTTCTTCGGGAAGCTCCATGACCTCCAGCGTCGTCGCCTCGGCGACGGCCCGCTCGGCGGCCAGCAGGGGCAGCCGATTCTGGGCAAACCACCTGGCCGTCGCGATCTTGCCGGTGTAGAACGGCACGTCGCGATCGGATGCGCCCCGTTCCAGGGCCGCGATAGCCACATCGGCCTGCTTGAGCAGCAACCATCCGATGATCAGGTCGCCACAGGCCATCAATAGCCGGGTCGTGTTCAACCCCACCCGGTAGAGCTCCGAGAGGTCTTCCTGCGCCTTCATCAGCCAGCCGCCGAGAGTGCCGATCAGTCCCTGCACGTCCTCCAGGCCCTTGGCCAGCAGCTGACGCTCGGCGGCCAGTTGGTCGCCTTCGCCGGTATTCTTGATCGTTTCCGTGATCTCGCCAGCCACCTTGGTGATTGCTTGGAACTGGTCGCGAACCATCTTCCGGAAGAAGAAGTCCATTCCCTGAATCGCCGTCGTCCCCTCGTACAGGGTGTCGATCTTCGCGTCGCGGACGTACTGTTCCAGCGGGTAATCCTCCAGGAAGCCGGAGCCACCGAAAGTCTGCAGCGACTCGGTTCCCAACAACACCCAAGCCCGCTCGGAACCGACGCCCTTGACGATCGGAAGCAGTAGGTCGTTGACCCGGTCGGCCATGTCGCCATCGCCGTGCTCGCCGTGCAGCATCAGGAACTCGTCCTGCCACTTGGACGTGTAGTGGACCAGCGCGCGCAGCCCTTCGGCGTAGGCCTTCTGGGTCATCAGACTCCGGCGCACGTCGGGGTGGTGAGTGATGGTGACGCGGGGGGCGGTCTTGTCGAGCATCTGGGTCAGGTCGGCGCCCTGAACCCGGTTCTTGGCGTAGTCGAGCGCGTTGAGGTAGCCGGTCGACAGCGTGGCGATGGCCTTCGTGCCGACGAGCATCCGGGCGTATTCGATTACCTTGAACATCTGGGCGATGCCGTCGTGGACGTCTCCGACCAAGTAGCCCACCGCCGGCTGTTTGTCGCCGAAGGTCAGCTCGCAGGTGGTCGACGACCGGATGCCCATCTTCTTCTCGAGGTTGGTCACGTAGACACCGTTGCGCTCGCCGAGTTCGCCGGTCTGTGAGTCGAACAGGAACTTCGGCACGACGAACAGGCTCAAGCCCTTGGTGCCAGGACCGGCACCCTCGGGTCGGGCGAGAGTCAGATGAACGATGTTCTCGTTGATGTCATTGTCGCCGTTGGTGATGAATCGCTTGACGCCTTCGAGGTGCCAGGTGCCATCGGCCTGCTCGATGGCCTTGGTGCGGCCCGCGCCGACATCGGAACCCGCATCCGGTTCGGTGAGCACCATAGTGGCGCCCCATTCCCGCTCGATCATGACCTTGGCCCAGTGCTTCTGCTCTTCGTTGCCCACGGCGTCGAGGATCGCGGCGAAGCCGGGGCCGGCCAGCGTCATGTAGGCGGCCGGGTTGGCGCCGAGGAACATCTCGGCCATCGCCCAGTTAAGGCTGCGGGGCGCGCCGTGCCCGCCCAGTTCCTCGGGGAGCGGAGCGGCCCAGTAGCCGCAGTCCCACAGTGCCTTGAAGGACTTTTTGAAATCCTCGTTCAGGGTTACGTCTCCGGTGGCCGGGTCGAATTCGGGGTGGTGACGGTCACCCGCAGCGAAACCGTCCGCGAGCGGACCGGTGGCCAGCTTCTCGACCTCCTTCAGGAGGTGCCGCGCGGTGTCGACATCCATGTCGGCGAACGGCCCTTTGCCCAGGCGGTCGGCCAAGCCGAATACCTCGAACAGGTTGAATTCGATGTCGCGCAGATTGCTCTTGTAGTGGCCCATCCGTAGCTCCTCACGAGACTGGTTACCGACCGGTAACCCCATCATGCTACCGGCGAGTAACTTGTGGCAAGGGGCTGGCGGTGACTGTCCGAGTTGCGCTCGTCACTTTCGGGTGACCCTGGGCTCGGTTTGGGTCATGTGCGGGGTTTGTCGGCGGTTCTTGGGTGCGCTGGTCCGGGTAGCTACCCGGACCAGCGCACCCAAGAACCCACCCGATGGTGATCAAAAACCCGATCCCGGGCCGAAACGGCGTTCAGATCGCCGATCGATCATCGGAAACCATTCCGCGAGCCAGCCCGTACGTGACGAGGGCTCCTGTGACGCAATGGCAAATCACGAGAATCACCCGGGTTGAAACGGGCATCGGATCCGACGGGTTCAGCGGGGCACTCAGTGACGCGAGAGTGATGACGACCCCGCTGGCAATGATCCAGGGGATTGGTCGGCGCACCAGTCGGCCCAGAATGCCGGTGGCCAGCCCGGCCAGGGCGGCGGCGAACAGCGTCGCCGCGATCAACGCCAGCGGACCGAGGGACACGGGCCCGACGGAGTCGGTCGGTACGACTTCCAGCGGAATTCCGGCCAGCCCGGCCAGGCCGGTGAAAACAACACTGAAGGCCGCCGCAGCCACTCCCCAGACCAATCCGTTGCGCACGCTGTGCCAGACCCGCCGAAGCGGTCGCGGGTCGCGCGGTCGCGGTCGGGCCTGGGTCACCCGACCATCATGACGACTGACGGAAAATATCGGGCTGTTCATCCTCTGTTTCCTCAGGTTTGGGTGTTGGGTACCGACGACTCATCTACGTTCGCACTCCGTTGCCAGGACGGGCTCAGAAGCGGTTGAGGAGGTGGTCACTCTTGTCCCCCAAGCAAGTGGTCATGCGCAAGCTGATCAACCGGGAGTTGGACGAATCGGTCGGTACCCGGCGCCAGAAGCGGATGTGGGGTCTCGCGGCGTCCGGGATCGGCCTGGATGGCTATGACCTGTTCATCATGAGCGCGGCCATTCCGTTGCTCAAGGATCAGTTCGACATCTCAACACCGGCGCTGATCGCCTGGTTGGGCGGCGCGGCCGTCGTGGGCGCGATTCCGGGCGCGGTCATATCGGGCATATTGGCCGACCGATTCGGACGGCAAATCATCATGCGCGTCGACGTCTTGGTGTTTGCCCTGACGGCCGTCCTGTGTGCTTTGGCCTGGAACCCTGTTGCCCTGGTCGTGTTTCGGCTGATCCAGGGCTTCGCCATCGGGGCGGAGTACCCGATGAGCGCTGCCGTCGTCGCGGAAAACTTGCCGCGCCGGAATCGCGGCAAGTGGATGACCGCGGCCTTCGGATTTCAGGCGTTGGGAATGGCCCTGGCGGCGGGCGTGGCGACACTCGCGTTGCTGTTCGCCTCGGATGAGGCCTGGCGCTGGATGTTTCTGTCCGGGCTGGTGCCCGCCGTGGTCGTGGGGATACTGCGCCAACGCATGCCGGAGGGTCCGCGGTGGTTGGCACGCCAAGGCCGTATGGACGAGGCCATCGAGTCCCTCGAATGGCTGCTGGGGCCCAGCGCCGTGGCCAATGTTCAACACGGAATCGGCGAATCGGACGAGCTTGACGAGGCTGCTGGTCGGAAGGGTGCGGTGCGTGAACTTCTAACCCAGCGTTTCCGCCGGCGCACGGCCTTGGTGACGCTCCCCTGGTTCCTGATGGACATCGCGTTGTACGGGGTGGGCATGTTCACCCCGATGATCCTGCTGGTGCTGTTCGCCTCGGGGGTGGAGGCCGACGGCAGTTCGCTGCTGCAGGCCGACATCGAAGCGACGGCCTCGGCTGCGCTCGCCGACGTATTCCTGATGCTCGGCTTCATCGTGAACATCCTTTTGGTCGAACGTCTGGGCCGGATCAAGCTTCAGGTGGCGGGCTTTATTGGCATGGCGGTTGGGACGATGACGGTCGCCCTGACGGCCGGGAACGGCGGGTCGGTTGTGTGGGCCGTCATCGGGTTTATGATCTTCAATCTGATGTTGAACACGGGCCCGAATGCCACCACCTATCTGCTGCCGGCCGAGGTGTACCCAACTCGCCTGCGAACCACCGGTCATGGGATCGCCGCAGCCTTCGGGAAGTTGGGGGCGACGGTCGGGGTGTTTCTGCTTCCCGCTGCCCTCGATGCCTACGGACTGTCCACCACCATGATCGCCATTGCGCTGGTGGCCCTGATCGGCGCGGTCGTGACGCTCGTGTGCCGCGTCGAAACCCGGGGTCTGGCTCTCGAGTGAGTCGCCCTGCGCAGCCTTGCTGACCTGCGGAAACACTTGGAGCGGGTGACGAGAATCGAACTCGCACTATCAGCTTGGGAAGCTGATGTTCTGCCATTGAACTACACCCGCGAGGCGCCTTTGCGTGACCTGATGCGCAAGGCGGTGCGCAACCGGTTTAGCCGCCGCTGAGCAGAGATTACCCAGTTTGGGGAGTGTCGGTCTAACCGCCCTCGGTCGGGGCGGGTTGTCCGGGCTCATTCGGGGTGGGCGCGTGACGCATGGGCGTGCAACTCCGCAGGACGGGTCCAGCACAGCGGCACCCGACGACTGTCCGAATGTCGAGTAGAGATCCGTTGGTTTGTTAGGTAGGACGCCGTTCATTTGTTATGTAGGGACCGACCAGATACGAACAAACTCAGCCGTCTGCGAAGACTCTCCGGGCCACAGAAAAAGAAGACCCACGCACTCGCGCTCTCGCGCCTCATGCGTGGGTGGTGTGGAATCAGTTTGCCACACGACGTCCTGCGGCTCCCGGCTCAGCCGCGCGTCCAGATCCCCCAGCTGTTGGCCGGAACGACACCGGTCGGAGTTGACCCGGATTCGACGCCAGCCCCAGCCGCTGGCCCGATGCCCGCCCAGCCGCTGTCCGCGTCAGCATCAGCCGTACCGGTCAGACCAGCCGCCCCGGCGACGGCAACGTCTCCGAAGTCGAAGGGCTCGGGGCCAACGTTGAGCAGCGCGACGACGCAAGCGCCAGACCCCGATGCCCCCGATGCCCCCGATGCCCCCAACACCGCGCCTGCCGAAACACCCTCCCGGGGTGTGCTGCGCAGGGCCAGGGCCGTGTTCGTCAGGGTCAGGACCTCGGTGCGAGCGTGGGCCAACCATGGGTTGCGCCTGCGCATCGCGATCAATTCCTGGTGCAGGCGGTAGGTGCCGAGACCCCAGGGGGCCAGTTCGGCGGGCGAGGTCGGGAACTCCGGGCGGATGGCGTCATCGCCGCCGAAGCGTTCTTCCTTGACCCCGCGGAACGCCTGTTCGTCCCCGTAGTAGATCGACGGGGTTCCCGCGACCGCGAAAAGCACCGCCAAGGCCTGACCCACGTGGTCCGGATCGTCGAGCTTGCTGGCGATGCGCGTGACGTCGTGGTTGCCGACGAAAGTCAGCGGCAGGAACCGGGCCGAGTAGTCCTCATGCCGCTCCAGCGCCCAGGCCAACTCGAAGAAGTTCCCGTCGTTGAGGCTGCTCCAGATTGCCTTCCACAGCTCGTACTGAGTGACCGAATCGATGGTCGACTCCTCGACATACGCCGCGTACTCGCCGTGGATCATCTCGCCGACGAACCAGGCGTCAGGGTGTCGCTCGCGAACCCGCGCCAGCACCGGTCGCCAGAACGCCGGGGGCACCGCGTACGCGGCGTCGAGCCGCCACCCGTCGATGCCCCGGTCGAGCCAATGGGTCATCACCTCGGTGACGAAGTCGCCCACGCGTGGTTCGTCATGGTTCAGCACAACGAGGTCGCCGTGCCCTTCGAAGGTCTCGAACCCGGGCCGGAACCAGCGGGCGGCGTCACCAATGTCGGCGGAATCGGCACCATCGCCGGCGGCATCCGGGCCGCCCGATTGGGCCAGCCGAAGAGGGGCGAAACCCTGGCCCACGTGATTGAAGACGCCGTCGAGCACGACCCGCAGCCCCCGCTGCCGGGCTGCCGAAACGAGTTCGTTGAAGTCGTCCTCGGTCCCGAGCCGGGGGTCGATCTTGAAGTAGTCGATGGTGTCGTACCCGTGGGTGTGGGATTTGAAGAGCGGACCGAGCAGCAGCCCCGAACAGCCCAGCTCGACGACGTAGTCGAGCCAGGGGATCAGGGTCGTCAGGGTCCGGCCACGGCCCGGGGTCCGGACCGGCGTCGATTCGCCCTCGCCCGCCGCCGGGTGAGGTGGAAATGCGCCGGTGAAGCCCAGCGGGTAGACCTGCCACCAAATCGCATGATCAGGCCATCGCATCCCTGAACCGTAGGGCACGGGGTGCCTGCCGAGGTACCCAAGCGCGTCAGGTGGATGCAAGTCGTGGTCTTGGTCACCTTCCGCCACTCACCATATGGGTAACCCGACCGCGCGATCCCAGCAGTTATTGTGGCGCGATGGCTGATCCGGGTCCCGCACGAGCCACGACAGGAGCGGCCGGTCGGCGGCTGGCGGTCGGTGCCTTCTTCGGTGGCCTGGTGGTTTTCCTGATCGGAATAGGTCGGCCGGCCTATTGGATTGACGAAGCGACGACTGTCGCGACCGCGTTGCGCAGCT
>JAUYKX010000285.1 GCA_030699055.1 Candidatus Nanopelagicales bacterium | reverse complement strand
GTACGAGGCTTACGGCACGTACGAAACCATGCGCGAACTGACCCGGGAGCTGATCATCAAGGCCGCGATCGCCGTTCACGGGCGCCCGATCGTGCTGAGACCGGGCGCTGACGGCGCGCCGGAAGCGGTGGATATTTCCGGCGATTGGCCGGTGATCGATGTTCACGAAGCGGTGTCCACCGTCACCGGTCGTCGGGTTCAGGTGGACACCGGGGTGGACGAGTTGGCTGATCTCTGCCGGGAACAAGGAATCGAGACCCGGGCCGAAGCGACGGCCGGGGCGCTGGTTCTCGAGTTGTACGAACACCTGGTGGAAAGCCGGACGACGACCCCCACGTTCTATCGGGACTTCCCCGTGGAGACCTCGCCACTTACCCGGCGCAAGCCATCCGATCCTCGTTTGGCTGAGCGGTGGGACCTGGTGGCCTGGGGTTCGGAGATCGCCACCGCCTATACCGAGCTGACTGATCCGCTGGATCAGCGGGCGCGTCTCACCCGGCAGGCCCAATTGGCCGCGGCCGGTGACCCGGAGGCGATGCAACTGGACGAAGACTTCCTGCGCGCTCTGGAATACGGGATGCCGCCGGCCGGTGGTCAGGGCATGGGAATCGATCGGCTGCTGATGTTGCTCACGGGGCGCAACATCCGGGACACGATTCTGTTCCCACTGGTGAAGCCGGACGGAAGCTGAGATTGGCGGGGGTGTCGGCTCGGGGTGTGCCTGATGAGGGCGTGCCTGATGAGGGCGTGGAAGGAGAGCCACCCGAACCCGGGGTCGGGCCGATCCGGCTGATCGGGCGTTGGCTGATGATGCTCATCGCCATCGTCATGCTGTTGATTGCCTGGCCAGCCTGGTTGGGCGGTCCCTTCGGCCTGACGGTTGTTTCCGGAATTTCGATGGAGCCGACCTACCACACGGGTGATGTCGTGCTCACCGTCAAGTCGTACAGCGGCTACGACATCGGCGATGTGATCGTCTACACGGTCGAGGTGGAAGGCACGAGAGGCACCGTCATCCACCGCGTCGTTGCCAAGAACCCGGACGGCACGTACATCACCCAGGGTGACAACAAGAAGTTCGCCGACCCGTGGCCGGTTCAGCCGGACATGATTCGCGGTCGGGTTCTGGCCTTGATTCCCCAGGGGCTCCGAGTGCTTTCGGTGCTCAGATCCCCTCTGGCCTGGTTGCCGCTGTTCGGGATATTGGTGGCCAAGGCTTTATGGCCTGCCCGCGAGCCCAAGACTCCGGACGAGCCCGAGCTCGAGCAAGAGGGCGCTGGCGTCGGACCCGACCCGTCGGCGGGAATCGGCCCGGAATCGGGTGAGGTGACGGTAGAAGGGCCCTTTCATGCTCGAGGTCCCGGCATTCCGGGAGCGGGACCGCAGGCTGAGTGATCGCGGCTTACTGCCGCCGTAGTCGATCGCGGTCTGTGAACGGTCATTGGCCGGTAGGGTCGGACCTCGATCCGGTGCAGTGGCAGTTTCGTTTGGAATTGCGGTTGTAAGTGGCGATGGAAGCGCGGTTGGGAGGTCGAATGCCAGGGACGTCGGTCGTACGCAAGTCGATGCCCCGTCTGGCGGCGGCGCTGGCGTTAGTTTGGGTGCTCAGTTTCGCCGCGTACCCACTGCACTTGACCGGCGTGGTTGCCCTGGCCTGGCTCGTCGCCGCTGTCGTGCTGCTACCCGTGGGCGAGCGCGTCGCGGATCGGCTGATCGCTTTGGTGGTGATTGCAGCGGCGATCATCACGCTGGTGGCCTGGATTTCGCCCTTTGTCCCGTTGCTGCTGCACCCGGTGTTGCTCACCGGTGCGCTGGGGACTGTGCCAGCGGTGTGGTGGGCCCGGGGCCGGGGTCGGGCTCCCGTTGCCGGAGCGTCCGACTGGGTGGCCCTTGGGAGTGGGGTCATCGGCGGCCTGCTGTGGTGGTTTCCGCTGCGGGCGGCGTCCACGGCCGGATTGGTCGACGCGCTTTTCTTCGCCCCGGATACTGCCGCGCACGTCACGATGCTGCGTGGCGTCTGGGAACACCACGGGTACGAGATCGTCAATACGGGGGCACCTGTCAGTGCCTACATCTGGCAGTCGTATCCCGAGGGCACCCACGCTCTGCTCTCGACGTTGGGGTCTGTGATCACCGGTTCGGCTTCCGCGCCCGACGTCGAGATTTCCCTGCGGGTTTACGCGCTCCTGTTGGCCGCGCAGGCGGGGTTTCTGGCGTTCGTGCTGGCCTGGGCGGTGGCCCGACTGACTGGAAGGGCTGCGCTGGGGCACGGCAAGCTGCTGACAATCGCCCAGGTGATCCCAGGTTTGTTCCTGGTGATCGGACCGGGTGCCTGGATCCTGATGAGCTCCCTCAGTTTCGTCACCGGGATCATCATGGCGATCAGTGGAGCGGTGATTGCCACCACCAGTCGGGGGCATCCGCGGTTGGGGGCGTTGCTGGTCGGTGCGGCGTTGGTGGCGTTGTCTGCGGCTTACCCGCTGCTGGCCGTCTTCGCCCCGCCGATCTGGGTGATCTTCATTTGGGTAACCCGGTCATTCTGGCTGCGGCATCGGTTGGCTGCGCTGGTGATGACGGTCGGGGTCGCCCTGGCCTGTTCGCCGATGTTCTTTCTGTTGGTGCTGCGTGACGTTTCGCACGGGTTGGGTACGCCGGGGGTCTTCGAGCCGATCCCGATCGTGGTGTTTGTCGCAGTGGCCTGGGCGCTGGGCATCGCGTTGATCGCCGGTCCCCGCTGGCTACCTCGGCCGATCGCGAGGCTGGCCTGGTTGGCCGCTGTGGTCACCTTCCTGTGGGTGCTGATGGCGATCGTCAACCGCCTGCAACTGGATCGGGTGCAGTACTACACGGCCAAGTCGATGTACGCCTCGCTCCTGCTGGCGGTGGCGGTGATCTGCGCGATTGTCGTAGTCGTTGCCTCGGGGTGGCAGCCTGTCCGCCCACTGCGTCGGAAGCCCTGGCCACAACGCTTGGCGGCGTTCTTCAGCGTCGCCTTCATGGGAACATCGATTGCTGCCGGGGTCCTCCTGGTGACAGTCAAGGAGAGCCCGTTGCCCAGCAATTGGTACCGGGCGATCCCGGGTGCGATGTGGATCGGTGGGCAGACGGCATCCCATGGCGGTGGTGAGTGGTTGACCAAGATGGCCGACTTGAGTACGGCTTCCGGTCGAGTTCCGGTAATGCTTCCCTGCGACGGGACGGCGGCCAAGTGGTTGGCAACGCTTACCGGCAGTTTTCGCCAGGTCGAGTCCGAAGCCCTTGACGCCGCTTGCTTAGGGGGTATCGTCGAGTACCTACGGGAGCATCCGGACGTCCAGGTGGACGCGTTCGTTTCTCAGGCAGATGTCCGCGACTATCTGTTGGCCGAGAAACGGGCTGACGGGTTGAGTAATCTCCGGGTGATCGGGGTGGGCCTGGAGGATGCACCGCCTCCACCACCCGCGCCGC
>JAUYKX010000273.1 GCA_030699055.1 Candidatus Nanopelagicales bacterium | reverse complement strand
CCGGCGGGCAGATTGGAGCATTCCTTACGGAATGATCACCAACGTGGATAGTCGAGGTGGCCTCTCCCAGTGGTTAACCGGGACCAAAGAGTTGTCGGTCAACACAACCATGCGCGAATATCCGGCGGTGTTCCGTTGGCTCGATCGCCGATCGCAGGTCCCCGAGCAGCTCGAAATCGCCCGCCAGCAGTTCATCAACTCCCCAGTCGGATCCGCCGCGATGTCGGAACCCCACCGAATCGGGCTGGGCTAGTTGTGGTCGGGCCCCTGGAACCCAGTGTTGATCGTCTTACCCGGCTGGCCCTCGGTGCTCCCACGCGCTACACGGCAGCCGAGCTGGCCGCGGAAGCAAAGGTGCCTCTGTCGGTCACGTCCCGACTCTGGCGGGCCATGGGGTTCGCTGACGTGGCGGACGAACGGGCTTTCACCCGTCATGACCTGGAGATGGTGCGCCTGCTCATGGGGTTGGTCGACGGAGGTCTGCTCACCCTGGACGAGGTGGTCGAACTCGTTCGCGGAGTGGGTCAGACGACTGCCAGGTTGGCTGAATGGCAGACCGAGGCCATCGTCCGGAGGCGCCCGGGTGTGCCCACCTCCGCTACCGGTGACGAGCAGTCGGCGGAGGCGGAGGTCGGACCCGCACTGCCGGAACTCATGGAGGGCACAAAAGCCTTGTTGCCGGCGCTCCAGAAACTTGTTGTCTATGCGTGGCGGCGGCAGTTGGCAACGGCCCTGTCACGATCAGCGGCGGGTTCGGTCGAGCGGGAGTCAGAAGTCACGACGTCCCGGCTGACCGTCGGATTTGCCGACATCGTCGGTTTCACCCGTTTGTCCCGGGAACTGCCTGACGACCGGCTGGCCGAGCTGATCGAATCATTCGACTCCATAAGCGCTGACGTAATCGCGGCCACCGGCGCACGATTGATCAAGACGTCGGGCGACGAGATTCTGTTCGTTGCGCCGGATGCCGGGTGTGTCGCCGAAACGGCTCTGCTACTGCACGATGCTCAGGCGCAGGACCGCGGTCAGCAAAGCCTTCGGGTGGGGATTGCCACCGGCTCGGTCATTTCTCGGATGGGTGACGTCTTCGGTACGACGGTGAATCGGGCGAGCCGGCTAACCGTGCTGGCCCGACCCCGAACCACCTTCGTCGACGCCGAAACGATGAACACCCTCACGGATGACCCGAACTTCACGTTTCGCGGAGTTCGACCGCGCCGGGTCCGAGGCTTGGGATTGATTCGACCCTGGTCGCTGCAGCGAGCTGGCGGCTGAGCCTCGCCGGTCAGGGCATTGAGGCGGTATGGGCCCGGCACGTTGGATAGTCGGGCAGCAATCCCTGGGCCAATGCCTCACGCAGGGTTGGTGCCGCTTCGTCCTTGGCAGACAGCAGCGGCTCGATTTCCCGTGGCCAGGTGATCCCGATCTCCGGATCCAGTGCGTTGACCGCATGCTCACGAGTCGGTGCGTAGGGCTCGTTGCACAGATACACGACGACCGAGTCATCGACCAAGGACATGAAGGCGTGGCCGATTCCCTCCGGAAGGTATAGAGCCTCGCGGTTATCCGAGTTCAGTTCGCGGGAGCACCACTGCCCGAACGAGGGTGATCCCACCCGTAGGTCCACCGCCACATCCAGAATCGCCCCCTGGGGGCAAGTGACGTACTTGGCCTGCCCTGGGGGGACGTCAGCGAAGTGAATACCTCGCGTAGTCCCGCGGGATGAGACGGAGCAGTTCGCCTGACGGAGATCGAATCGATGTCCGGTTGTTTGCTCGAATCGATCGGCTCGAAACCACTCGAGAAAACAACCCCGGTCGTCGCCATGCACGACGGGCTGGACAGACAGGACGCCTTCGATGGAGAGGGGTTCGATCAGCACTTAGGGCCGGCCAAAGCCGCGATAGTGCCACCCGGCTTCGCGCCAGAGCTGCGGATCCAGACAGTTGCGCGCGTCGATAATCGCCGGTCGCTTTACGATCCGGCCAACGTCGGTCGGGTCCATCGCCCGGAACTCCTCCCACTCCGTGAGCACCATGATCAAATCAGCCTGTTCGAGAGCCTCGTCCAGAGTGGCGGTGAAACCCAACGTCGGGTAGTCGCGCGCGCCGGCTTCGGCGGCCTTCGGGTCGTATACGCGCACGTTCGCCCCCTCGACCTGCAGCGCCGCCGCCACGTCCAAGGCGGGGGAGTCGCGGACGTCGTCACTGTTCGGTTTGAAGGCCGCACCCAAACAGGCGATCCTCCGGCCGGCCAGATGTCCGTCGAGGCAGATCCGGGCCAGGTCGACCGCATGGCGCCGTCGCCGCAAGTTGATTTCGTCAACCTCTCGAAGGAAGGTCAGAGCTTGATCGACGCGCAGTTCCCCGGCGCGGGCCATGAAGGCCCGAATGTCCTTGGGCAGACAGCCACCCCCGAAACCCAGCCCTGCTCGCAGAAACTTCGACCCGATCCGGTCGTCGTGACCGATCGCTTCGGCCAGCTGGGTCACGTCGGCTCCGGTTGCCTCGCACACCTCAGCCATGGCATTGATGAACGAAATCTTCGTGGCCAGGAAAGCGTTCGCGGCCACCTTCACCAGTTCGGCCGTGGCGAAATCTGTGCTGATGAACGGCGTGCCCGCGGCCAGCATCGGCTCATACAGCTCCCGCATGACAGCGATGCCGGCGGGCGATTCGGTGCCGATCACGATTCGGTCGGGTTCCAGAGTGTCGGCGATGGCGAATCCCTCGCGCAAGAACTCCGGGTTCCAGACCAGCTGCACCTGGTCCCCGGCCGGGGCTGACGCGCGCAGTCGCTCGGCCAATTGCTGGGCGGTGCCGACCGGCACGGTGGACTTGCCGATGACTGTGCAGGGGCGGGTCAATCTCGGCGCCAGGTCGGAAACGGCCGCCTTCACGTAGCGCAGGTCGGCAGCGTTGGAAGTGGTCGATTGAGGCGTACCGACGCACAGGAAATGAGCCTCTCCGAATTCGGCGGCCTCGGCCAGGGAACTGCTGAATCGGAGGCGACCCGTGGCCAGGGTTTCCGACAGCAGGTCATCGAGGCCGGGTTCGAAGAACGGTGGTTTCCCGGCAGCCAGGGCCGAAACGCGATCGGGGTTTGAATCGACCCCGAGCACCTCGTGACCGATTCGCGCCATGCAGGCCGCGTGGACAGCCCCCAGATAGCCAGTACCGATGACAGTGATTTTCATGGGTCATGTCCTCTGTATCAATTTCTCGAAATCGATTACTCGAATCGATTTCCCGACGCGGATATGGGTTGGTCAGAGCAACCCGAGTAGGTAGTCACCATAACCCGACTTGCGTAACGGCTCGGCCAACGCGATCAGCTCGGTGTCGTCGATCCAGCGATTCCGCCACGCGATTTCCTCAATGCAGCCGATCTTCAGGCCTTGACGGTGCTCGACGGCCTGCACGAACGAGCCGGCGGCCAGCAATGAATCGACCGTACCGGTGTCCAGCCAGGCGGTACCCCGTTCCAACACCGTCACCCGCAACTGACCTCTCTGCAGGTAGAAGTCGTTCACTGCAGTGATCTCCAGTTCGCCGCGAGCACTGGGGGTGACCGATCCGGCCACATCCACTACGTCAGATCCGTAGAAATAGAGGCCAGGGACGGCGAAATGGCTCTTGGGGTCATCCGGTTTTTCCTCGATCGACAGGACTCGCCCGGTGTCATCGAACTCAACCACGCCATACGCCTGGGGATCAGCCACGTGGTAGGCGAATACATGCCCGCCAACCGGGGTTTCAATCGAACGCAGCGAAGATCCCAAACCGGCCCCGAAAAAGATGTTGTCGCCGAGTATCAGGCAGGCAGGTTTACCAGCCAGGAATTCGGCCCCGATCAGGAAGGCCTGGGCCAGTCCCTCCGGTCGCGGCTGAACGGCGAACTCGATCTGCATGCCGAGTTGCGATCCGTCCCCGAGGAGAGAACGGAATGCTGGCTGGTCCTCCGGTGTGGTGATGACCAGCACCTCTCGCACCCGGGCCAACATCAAGGTGGACAGTGGGTAATAGATCATCGGCTTGTCGTAGACGGGCAGCAGTTGCTTACTGACCCCGCGGGTTATCGGGTGTAGCCGGCTTCCGGTGCCGCCGGCCAGGATGATTCCACGCATGGGCAGAACCTAGCCGACAGCGCATTCGGCTTCGGGAACAGCGGCTTGGACCTGGTCGATGATCTCCCTCGGGGGAGTCAAGTTGGTGACCCACGCGGGCCGGGCCTGGACCGCGATGACTGTATTGCCCAGCTGGCACCGGATTACCTCATCGGTGAATCCGACTGCGCGCAGGTCTTCATCGACGGTGAGTGCCTCCGGATCCCAGTCGGATCGGTTGGTGGGCATGTCGTCGGTTTCGCCGACCACCACCACGGCTGACGTAGCCGAGACGATCTCCGCCAATTGGTCATCCGGTGGGAGGTTGAAGAACATCAGTTTGCCTTTGGCTTCGGGTCGCTGATACCAGGGCATTCTTCTCTCGATCACCTCGGGCGCGTAGGCGGCCAGGCGACGAAGAGTCAGGTCCGCAGGTCGGGCCACGACCGGCAGACCCGCCAGGGCCGGAACATTCACGGCTGCCGCGACCTGGCGGACCGGACCGGCCCGGTGACCGTTCTCTTGCCGAACTTCCAGTTGTCCGGGCACTCCGAAAGCCACCATGATTCCGAGACCAGCGATACCGAGCGGAGGCCACCAGTGATACAGGCGCCACAAACCGAGTGCCGCGAGAACCACCAAGCCGGGGATGGCGAATAAGAAGTAGCGGGGGATCAACGTGCGCATGCCGACTACTTGGGCCACCACCAATACCAAGGGAAGGCCAAAGGCCCAGGCTGCGGCCAGGGCTCGCAATCGCCGCTGAGATGAATCGGTCACGCGGGTGAGGAACAGACCAATCAGGGCCATTACAAGCAGCGCCGCCGCCAACCAGGGCGAGCCGATGGCGTCGGCCAGGGTTCGAACCAAGTTGGCCGGCGTCAACTCCCGAATGTTCGCTGGTCCCGGCGCGTTCCTGGCGGCCAGATGGATGTAGGGAGACAAGGCTACGGTCGCCAGCAGCACCGGGATCACGGTCCGCAAGACGGAGCTACGACGTGATCCGACCGGCGACACCAGAGCGACGAAGACCAGCGGAATGATCACTAACAGCCCGTACATGTGCATCAAGCCGACAGCGAGATAGCAGGCGCCATAGAGCACCGACCACAAACGGCGGTCAGTGAGAAGGGAACGCCACCAGGAGACGGCAGCGAGCGATGTGAACAGGACCAGAAACGCGTAAGGACGGATCATCTGGGCGTACTCGGAAAAAGCCGGAATGGCTAGCCACACACCCCCGGTCAATAACGCCGGGCCGAGCCCGAACAGGCGACACATCCCCCACACAACGATGGTCGCTGCCCCGGCCATGGCGACTTCGCCGGGTAGCCGCATCCATAACTCTGATTCCGAGATGGCGGCGAACGGTTTCATCACCAGGTAGTAGGGGACCAGAGAAGGATCTCCCTGGAGCAATCGCACAACGTCCCGCCATGAGCGTCGGACCGCGTGCAGAGTTATGGCTTCGTCCAGCCAGTAGGCCGGCCCCCAGGAACCGCAAACAAATATGAGCAAGGACAGCCCGCTCGTAGCGGGAAGCAGCCACCTTGGGCAACGTCGTCCCGAGGTGGAGTCGGTCACGGACGCGTCATCCGATGTTTCGGTTGGCTGGCTGGTCGACATCAGGGGCATCGTCGAGTTGGGTCACGGATGGCGGACCGGTTCGTCCGGCCTTGGCCTCAGCCACGTAGGCCTCGGCCACCTCTGCCACCGGGCCGTCCATCCGAATTCGCCCGCGGTGGAGCCAGATGCCTCGGTCGCAGGTCTCAAGCACGGTCGAAATGTCGTGGCTGACCAGGAACACGGTGCTGGCTCGCTCACGAAGTTCCCGAATCCGCTGCTCGCTGCGGGACTTGAAGGCCGCATCCCCGGTGGCCAATGCTTCGTCGATGAGAAGAACCTCGTGAGAAATCGAGGAAGCGATCGCGAAGCGTAGCCGTGCTGACATGCCGCTTGAATACGCCGTCATCGGCAGATCAACGAAGTCCCCGATTCCGGAAAAATCCACAATCTCATCGAATCGGTTTCTGACCTGCTCCGGAGTCATCCCGAGGGCCAGGCAGCCGATTTCAATGTTGCGGGCCCCGGTGAGTTTGGGGACCAGAGCGGCGTTCACCCCGAGCAGGGTCGGCTTGGCAATCGCGGTGACCGTTCCCCGGGCCGGAGGCAAGGTGCCCGCCACCGCGCGCAGCAGGGTGGACTTGC
>JAUYKX010000266.1 GCA_030699055.1 Candidatus Nanopelagicales bacterium | reverse complement strand
TGGCACGAGCTGACCGCCGAGCAGCCGGCCACCGCCACCCCGGAGCCGATGGACTCCGAGGACCTCCTCTACCTGCTGTACACCTCTGGCACCACCGCCAAGCCGAAGGGGATCATGCACACCACCGCGGGCTACCTTGTCGGGACCGCGGCCACCCATCGGCTCATCTTCGACATCAAGCCGGACGACGTGTACTGGTGCATGGCAGACATCGGCTGGGTCACCGGCCACAGCTACATCGTCTACGGCCCGCTGGCCAATGCGACGACCGGGATCATCTACGAGGGCGCCATCGACTTCCCGGACAAGGACCGATGGGCCCAGATCGCGGCCCGCTACGAGGTCACCGTCCTGTACACCGCGCCCACCGCCATCCGAGCCCTGATGAAGTACGGCGCCGCCGCCTTCGAGCACAACGACCTGCTCAACCTCCGCCTGCTGGGCAGCGTGGGCGAGCCGATCAACCCCGAGGCCTGGGCCTGGTACTGGCAGCACATCGGGGGCGGCCGCTGCCCGGTGGTCGACACCTGGTGGCAGACCGAGACCGGGATGATCCTCATCACCCCGCTGCCGGGGATCACGACCCTCAAGCCGGGGAGCGCCACCTTCCCGTTCCCGGGCGTCAAGGCCGACGTGGTGGATGAGGCGGGGAATTCCGTGCCCCTGGGCGGTGGCGGATACCTGGTCCTGGATCGCCCGTGGCCGGCGATGCTGCGTGGCATCTACGGCGACCCGGAACGCTACCGCCAGACGTACTGGACCCGCTACCCGGGCCGCTACTTCGCCGGCGACGGATGCAAGCGCGACGGCGAGGGCTACTACTGGCTGCTGGGCCGGGTGGACGACGTCATGA
This sequence comes from Candidatus Nanopelagicales bacterium, assembly GCA_030699055.1. Classification (GTDB taxonomy): domain Bacteria; phylum Actinomycetota; class Actinomycetes; order S36-B12; family UBA10799; genus JAUYKX01. The sequence continues at coordinate 1,866 of JAUYKX010000266.1, read as the reverse complement.
ACGTGAGCGGCCATCGAATCAGCACCACCGAGGTGGAATCGGCCCTCGTCTCCCACCCGTCCGTGGCCGAGGCCGCGGTCGTGGGTCGCTCGGACCCGATTACCGGCCAGGCCATCTTCAGCTACGTCATCCTGCGCGCCGGATCGGAGCCCTCAGACGAGCTGGGCGAGGAGCTGCGGGAGCACGTGGCCACCGTCATCGGCAAGCTGGCGCGACCCAAGCAGCTGCTGTTCACCCCGGACCTGCCGAAGACCCGATCGGGCAAGATCATGCGCCGCCTGCTGCGCGACATCGCCGAGCAGCGGGTCCTGGGGGACGTCACGACCCTCGCCGACGCGGGAATCGTGGCCACCATCCGCGAGCAGTCGGGGACCGGCGAGGACGAGTAGGATGCGCCACGCATGACCCGCACGCCCTTCTGGACGCGCTCTCGCAAGGTGATCCTGGCGGTGGTGTCCAGCGCGCTGTGGCTGGGCTACATGGTCGTCGGCCTGGCCGTCATCAACACCGTGTTCCCGACGGTGGAAGGGGAGGGGCCCTTCGGTGCGGCCGCCTTCGTGGGGCTCCTCAGCGGCTTCTTCGTGACCGGCTTCATCATGTGGGCCATCTCCGACTGAGTCTTGTCGGACGGGGTAGCCAGACGCATCCACGCCGACGATAATCGTTCCCCACCCCACTCAAGGATCACACCATTGGCGACCGTCACATTCGACCACATGACCAAGCGGTTCACCGACGAGATGGTGGCCGTTCAAGATTTCAACCTCGAGGTCAGCGACGGAGAGTTCCTGGTCCTGGTCGGCCCGTCGGGGTGCGGCAAGACGACCGCGTTGCGGTGCGTTGCGGGGCTCGAGACGATCAGCGATGGACGCCTGCTGATTGGCGAGCGGGTCGTCAACGACGTCGCGCCCAAGGACCGCGACATCGCCATGGTCTTCCAGAGCTACGCGCTGTACCCACACATGTCGGTCTATGACAACCTGGCCTTTGGCCTGAAGCTGCGAAAGGTTCCGAAGGCCGAGATCGACCGACGCGTCCGGCAGGCGGCCGCCATCCTGGCCATGGAGCGATTGCTCGACCGCAAGCCCAAGGCGCTCTCGGGCGGCCAGCGGCAGCGGGTGGCCCTTGGCCGGGCGATTGTGCGCGAGCCGCAGGTCTTCCTGATGGATGAGCCGCTGTCCAACCTGGACGCCAAGCTCCGGGTCCAGACCCGGGCCGAGATCCTGCGGCTCCACCAGCGGCTCAAGACCACGGTGATCTACGTCACCCACGACCAGGTGGAGGCCATGACCATGGGGGATCGGATCGCGGTCATGCGCGACGGCGTCCTGCAGCAGGTCGGCACGCCGAAGGAGCTCTACGACCACCCAGCCAACCTGTTCGTGGCCGGGTTCATCGGGTCACCGGCCATGAACTTCATGAAGGCTCGGACCGATGGCTCCAACCTGAATGTCGCCGAAGTTCGGCTGGAGTTGGCCGGTAAAGCGGCCGAGATCGTCTCCAACCGGCAAACGGGGTCCGAGATGACCGTCGGCTTCCGGCCGGAGCACCTGGAGCTTGGAAACGGGGTCACCGGGCCGGCGGTACGTATTCCCGCCAGCGTCGACGTGGTCGAGTTCCTCGGCGACCAGGAGCTGATTCACGCCCAGGCGGCCGGCGGCGAGCTCCTGGCCGTGGTCAGCTCGGATCATCGGCTGAAGCCCGGCGACCGGGTTGAGTTCCGGCTGGGACTCGAGAAGCTCCACCTGTTCGATCCAGCCACCGAGCTCGCCCTGCTTCGCTAGGGGGAGCGCATACCCTCCGGCGCGGTGTAGACTCGGACGCCCACCCTCGCGCATGACCCAAGCGATACCCAAACGCGAGCCC
>JAUYKX010000255.1 GCA_030699055.1 Candidatus Nanopelagicales bacterium | reverse complement strand
ATAAACGACCCTCCGGACCACACGGCGGTATTGAGGGCGGCGAACTTGTTGTCCCCGGCCGGAACCACCGAACCGAAGTGCTCGCGAAAAAGCTCCGGCTGCTCGTGCAGAGCCGAATCCGTGTCCAGGAAGATCACTCCCTGCTGCTCCAGATCTTCGCGGATCTTGTGATAGACGACGGTGGATTCGTATTGGGCAGCCACGCCGGCCACCAGTCGCTGTTTCTCGGCTTCCGGGATACCCAGACGGTCATAGGTGTTCTTGATATCTTCCGGCAGGTCCTCCCAGGACGCCGCCTGCTTCTCCGTTGAGCGTACGAAGTACTTGATCGAATCAAAATCAATCCCGGATAAGTCCGCTCCCCAAGTGGGCATCGGCTTTCGTTCGAAAATCCGCAGTCCCTTGAGCCGGAACTGGAGCATCCAGTCCGGCTCGCCCTTGCGGGCACTGATGTCCCGGACCACGTCCTCGCTCAAACCGCGGCGCGCGGATCGACCTGCCGCGTCCGGGTCGTGCCACCCGTACTCGTAACTCCCGCTGGCCTCCACGCCAGGCTCGCCGGTCATCAGCCGACCTCAGCGCACATCGCTGCCCGTTTGTCGACCACCCGGTCACCGCCGCTGCCCGGGCCTCGACTCAAGGGAACACTGACCGTGCAGACACCGTCGCCGCGCGCGAGCGTGGCCAGACGCACCACATGCACATCCAGCATCCGCGCGAACGCCGCCGCCTCGGCCTCGCAAAGGACCGGAAACTCTTCGGCGATCCGGGCGATCGGGCAATGGCGTTGACAGATCTGCAACGAATCGCCCGCGGAATGCTCCACGCTCGCCGCGAATCCGTCAGATGTCAGCAGTTCGGCCAAGGTGTTGGCCCGGTCCACCACATCCCGCCCCTCAGCGACCTGGGTTCGATACGTGTCCTCCAACCCGTGCGCTCTCCGCCGGGCAAACTCGGCAACCGCGCCGGGGCCCATGGATTCATCAATGAAAGCCAGCAGTTGGGAGGCCAAGTCGTCGTAGGTGGCATCGAATGCATCGTGGCCGGCGGCGGTCAGAAAAAATACCCGAGCGGGCCTGCCCCTCTGTCTCGGCCTGGACGGCCCGAATGGAGGCCGTTCATCGCCTGACACCAGCCCATCGGCTGTCAACTCGTCGAGGGTCCGCCGGATCGCCGCCGAAGTCAGCCCGAGGCGACGTGCCAACGAACTCGCCGTCGCCGGACCGTCAGTCAGTAGTAGTCGAGCAACCCGCGCCCTGGCTCCCGCCAAAGCAGGGGGCGTACCCGGATCAGGACGACCCATCAAGGCCAATCGTGATTTCACAACACCATTGTGACCATATTCGTCAAGCCCGACCAGCAGGGGTCGTAACCATGAGAGCAACAACTCACCAGCGGGTGCCTCGACTCCCCCAGCCCTCGGCCCCGATCGGCGGTTGCGAACCCGACAATCGAGTCACAAAACCACTAGGCTCCCGCCCACGAGTGGTGCCGGGTCAGGTCGGCCCACGCCCGCCAACCCATCGAAGAACAGGGAGCGTTTGTGACCGATATGGAATGGAACGATCTGGATCGACGTCTGGTCGACACGGCCCGTGTCTTGGCCGCTGACGCCGTTCACAAAGCGGGGAGCGGCCACCCCGGGACCGCCATGGCCATGGCCCCCGCCGCCACCTTGTTGTTCCAGCGATACCTCCGCCATGACCCAGCCGACCCTCACTGGCGCGGTCGCGATCGGTTCGTGCTGTCGGCGGGTCACGCCAGCATCCTGCTCTACATCCAGTTGTACCTGTCCGGATACGGGCTGACCCTCGACGATCTCAAGTCTCTCCGCACAGCCGACAGCCTCACGCCAGGGCACCCCGAATACGGGCTGACTCCCGGCGTCGAAACCACGACCGGTCCACTCGGTCAGGGACTGTCCACGGCAGTCGGCATGGCCATGGAGCAGCGATTCATCCGCGGCATGCTCGACGCTGGTGCATCGCCTGGCCAAAGCCCGTTCGACTACAACATCTGGACCATCGCAGGTGATGGCTGCCTCGAGGAAGGAATCACTTCCGAGGCCTCGTCCCAGGCCGGCCATCAGCAGCTCGGAAATCTCGTCGTGATCTACGACGACAACCACATCACGATCGAGGGGAACACCGACGTCACGTTTTCCGAAGACGTGGAAAGGCGCTACCGCGCATACGGATGGCACACGCTCCACGTCGATCTGTCTCCCAACGGCAGCGTCGATGTTTTCGGGTTGGCCAAGGCCTTCGACGCCGCCCTCGCCGAAATTCACCGTCCCACCTTGATTCGGGTTCGCTCGATAATCGGCTGGCCAGCGCCGACCAAACAGAACACGGCCGCAGCGCACGGATCGGACCTGGGATCGGCCGAGGTTGCCGCGGTCAAGGAAATCCTCGGCTTCGACCCCAAACGCTCGTTCCAAGTTGACGAAGAACTGCTCGCCTACGCCCGGTCGGTGATGCTTCGAGGCCGCCGCATGCACCAGGAATGGAGTGAACGCCTCGCCGTCTGGCGTGACGACCGGCCCGCGAGCGCAGCTCTTTTCGATCGAATCTCCGCCCAACGACTGCCCGACAATCTTGCCGAGGCCATCGCCCCATTTAACACACCCGGGTCGATTTCAACCCGGGTGGCTTCCGGGAAAGTGATCAACGAGATCGCCGGGGTCATGCCCGAGTTCTGGGGTGGGTCGGCAGACCTCGCGGGAAGCAACGAGACCAGCATCATCGACGGAGGTTCATTCGAACCCGAGGGATCGATGGTTCCCGGAGCTTCAATCAAGGGCCGAATAATCCACTTCGGAATTCGCGAACATGCGATGGGTGCCGCACTCAACGGAATCGCCCTGGACGGCTTGTCCCGCGTGTACGGCGGCACCTTCTTCGTGTTCTCCGACTACATGCGTGGCGCCGTGCGGCTTTCGGCATTGATGGACATCCCGGTCACGTACGTTTGGACCCACGACTCGATCGGCCTGGGTGAGGACGGCCCGACCCACCAGCCGATCGAACACCTGGCAGCCC
>JAUYKX010000029.1 GCA_030699055.1 Candidatus Nanopelagicales bacterium | reverse complement strand
TCGACCATCAACGTTGCGCACGAAACCCGCTAGCTGAAGCTCATGGGCCAGCCCGTACACGAACGGCCTGAACCCAACCCCCTGAACGGTTCCGACAACCTCTATCCAAAGCCGGACCTGCTCCGGTCTGGGATCACCGGTCTCTGTGACCATGCGAGCGACGGTATCGGAGGACCAAGGTCGAACGCCCTGTTCGATCCTTCACCCATGTGATGTGCGACCCCGGACACCACCATGGGCATTGTCGAAAGCATTTGCCGAATTCACACCCTGATCGACCGATTTCGGGCGGGTCGCATCGGATTGAGACCAGCGTGGACTAGTTTGCTGATTCAGGTGCTGTTCGCTCGACCAGGGGATATCGAATGAAGCGGTTTTTTTTGACGGTGTTCGGGATCATCGTATTGCTCGTGGGGCTGGCCTTCACGGCTGTCGGCGGGGCCGTGGTCGGTGTTGTCGGCTCCGACGGCAAATACGACATGGCGGTCGGTAGCGGTTCCAGCCAGGGTTACGGTCTGGTTTTCAATCAGTTCGAAGTGACCGGTAGTGGCCAGGACAGCATTCGCGACTTCGCCGACATCACTGTCGGTGCCCGATCGGCCAATGGCAAGGATCTTTTCATCGGCTTGGCCGCGGCGCCGGATGTGGCCAAGTACCTGGCGGGAGTGCCGCACGACGTTGTCACTGATGTTGGATCGGGTCGCGCGGTATCGATACCGGGCAACACGGCGCCAAAGTCGCCGGTTGAGCAGAGCATCTGGCTGGTGAGTTCCTTTGGCCTCGATCCGGTCGTCAAGCTGTCGACCAATGTCGACAAGTTGACCCTAGTGATCATGAATTTGGAACCCTCGACCGGAGTGTCAGCCGACGTCTTGGTCGGAATCCACTCCGGAACCGTATTCCCCGTGGGGATCGCCTTGCTGGTGGTCGGCGTAATCGTCATGCTCTTGTCGATCTGGATATTCGTCAGGGCATCCAAGGCCGGAAAGCGCAAACGTCTCAATACCCCACCCGGTGGGGGTGCGGCGTCGGGTGGACCCCCGCCGGGAGCCGGAGCGCTCGGACCCGGTTACGTGTCACCTGGCACCTACGCCCAGGCACCACCCACCGGATACGCCCAACCCGTTGCGCCAACGCCCCCCACACCTCAGCAGCCCTACCCGAGTTACCCCCCTTATCCGCCTGCGCCTCCGAGCGGCCAGTAGGACGATCCGGTTCGCATGGAGGTTCAGGAAACAGCGGTTCAGTCGGACCGAGTGCTGACCATCCCGAACGCACTCAGTTTCTTGCGACTGCTGGGTGTACCAGTGTTCCTGTGGCTCGTTCTGGTGCCAAGAGCCGACGGGTGGGCGGTGGTGGTATTGGTCATTGCCGGAATCACCGACTATCTCGATGGCAAGTTGGCCCGACGATGGCAGCAGATCACCCGACTCGGTCAGTTACTCGACCCGATCGCCGACCGCCTGTACATATTGGCCACCCTGGTCGGGCTGTTGCTGCGAGGGATCATCCCCTGGTGGTTGGTGGCTTTGATCGTGGGTCGTGATCTCGTACTGGCGGTGTACATGGCGATCCTCAAGCGCCATGGGATCATGGGCCTACCAGTGCACTTCATTGGCAAGGCCGCCACATTCAACCTGCTCTACGCCTTTCCGTTGATCTTGCTGGGTGATGCCCAAACGACGTTTGGCCTGGTGGCTCGCGTCCTGGGCTGGGCCTTCGCTGTGTGGGGCACCGGGTTGTACCTGTGGGCCGGCGTGCTGTACATCGAACAGGCCAATCGAATCCTCAGGCACTCGTCGGCCCGGTAGGGTATCTGCGTGATTCCTGATCATTTGCGGTACACGGCGGAACATGAATGGATCTGGCTAACCGAGGCGGGTTTGGCGCGTTTTGGTATCACCGATCACGCCCAGGACGCGCTCGGCGACATCGTCTTCGTGACCCTGCCCGAGGTCGGTACCCGAATCGAGGTCGGACAGCCCTGCGGGGAGGTCGAGTCGACCAAGAGCGTTGCCGATGTGTTCGCACCGGTTACCGGCGTGGTCACCGCCGTGAACGATTCCGTCATCACTGCTCCAGAGACGATCAACGCAGACCCTTACGGAGCGGGCTGGCTCGCCGAGGTGGAGTTGGACTCGGCCAACGGAGGCAATTCGGGTCTGATGACCGCCACCGAGTACGAGGCGTTGGTCGCCAACATTTGAAAGCGCGCGCGGATAGGCGGGTTAGTGGTTCCAGCGTTTCGCCCATTTGACGAGTTTCGCGGTCAGGATGAGTGTGACCGCGCGAAGGACTCGGGGCGGACCTCATCGAGTCCGTATCTGGCGATCGCGTCGCCTACCAGTGAGAGATCGCTCTGCCCGGCGTTGGCCAGCTGCGCCAGAGTCGCGACCGTGATCGATTCGGCGTCAACAAGGAAGTGGCGGCGAAGTGCGGCACGGGTGTCGGACATGCCCCACCCATCCGTACCCAGGGAAGTGTAAGGAGCCTTGATCCACTGCTGGATCTGATCCGGGACCGCCCGCATGAAGTCCGAGACCGCGATAACCGGACCAGCCCGATCCCGCATCGCGTGCTCGACATACGGCACTCGCCGTGCGGCTGCCGGGTTGAGCAGATTGACGCGGTCGACGGCAAGCCCGTCTCGGCGCAGCTCGTTCCAGCTCGTTACCGACCACACGTCGACCGGCACATCCCAGTCTTCTCGAAGTAGCCGCTGAGCCGTCAGAGCCCACTGCACGGCTGGTCCAGAGGCCAGCAACTGAGCGTTGAACTCAGCAGGCGCGCTCGCATCGGCGGGGGAGATCAGGTGCATCCCGCGCAAAATGCCCTCGACGTCGACGTTCTCAGGTTGCGCGGGCTGCGGGTACGGCTCGTTGTAGACCGTCAGATAGTAGAAGACATCCTCGGAATCCGGGCCGACCATCCGCCGCAACCCGTCTTTAACGATGTGCGCGATCTCGTAACCGTACGCGGGGTCGTAGGCGATGACCGCTGGGTTCGTCGATGCCAGCAGTAGCGACTGCCCATCTTGGTGCTGCAAGCCCTCACCATTGAGAGTCGTGCGGCCGGCTGTCGCGCCGAGCATGAATCCCCGGACCATCTGGTCCATGGCCGCCCACAGCTCGTCGCCGGTGCGCTGGAAGCCGAACATCGAGTAGAAGATGTACACCGGGATCATGTGCTCGCCGTGGGTGGCGTAGGAGGAGCCGGCGGCGATAAACGATGCGGTGGAGCCGGCTTCGGTGATGCCCTCATGAAGTATCTGGCCGGTCTTGCTCTCCTGGTACGAGAGGAAGAGGTCGCGATCGACCGACAGGTATCGCTGCCCAAACGGGTTGTAGATCTTCTGCGTCGGGAACATGGCGTCCATCCCGAACGTGCGAGCCTCGTCCGGGATGATCGGGACCCAGCGAGGCCCGATGTTGGCGTCCTTGAGCAGTTCCTTGAAGA
>JAUYKX010000247.1 GCA_030699055.1 Candidatus Nanopelagicales bacterium | reverse complement strand
CGAGGATCACAGCGCCGTGATGCCGCCAGACAAGCATTGGCGAAGGTGCATATCCAAGCGGCGGATAGGCGTAAGAACTGGATCGAGAAAACCACCACCCCACTGGTTCGGGAGCACGATGTGATCGTGGTGGAAGATTTGCGGGTCAAGAACATGGTCCGCAAACCGAAACCGAAACCCGACCCCGACCAGCCGGGATCGTTTCTACCCAATCAGGCGCGCGCGAAGGCGGGTTTGAACCGCTCGATCCACCGATCATGTTGGGGGCTGTTCGCCCAGCGACTGCACGACAAAGCATCAGTTTCCGGGGTCACGCTCATCAAGGTGAACCCGGCCTATACGAGCGTTGAGTGCCGTGCGTGCGGCCACACAGCGTCGGAGAACCGTGAGAGCCAAGCGGTTTTCCGATGCCTGAAGTGTGGCCATGCCAATCACGCCGACACCAACGCGGCACAGGTAATTCTGGCCCGAGGCCTCGCAGCCTTGCGCCCACCCCAGGACGTGGGGCAAGACCCGGCACCCGCCCGGTCTGCGCGCGGAAACCCCGAGGAATCGGTAGCGCGAATCACCCGAACCAAGGCAGCGGCATGAACCCCGCGCCCACCTCGGGAATCCCACGACTTCAGTCGTGGGTGGACGTCAACTTGTTCGGTGGTGACTACTTCCGCCTAACCGGAGCCAGCCGTGATGTGTGGCCCAATGATGGCTCGGTGAGCCTGTGGAGCGCGCTAGCCCAAGGTTTGCCCTCCCGAATTTTGCCCGCCGACGCCAGGCGCTATGGCTTCCCCGTCACTCACAGTCAATGGGTGGCCGGGCCCCTCGGACTGCCCGACTCCCTCCAGATACCGGCGAATCCAGCGGTCATCCGGCGCCTCATCAAAACCATCACCAAGCACCTCGCATAAGGGGCCAGACGTGCATGACGCGGGCGGGGCAGTCGTCTGCGACCTTGTCACCTGGCACTAGTGCAGCGACCGGGAACACATCGGCCGGAATCTGAACGCGCCGCTCGTCACGACTCCCCTACTTTGATCAGCGCAATCGCCGCGGCGACAACTGGACGTTTGTCGACGGTCAGCTTGCGGCTGCTTGCCTGTTCTTGGTGTGGGCCAGGCGGTAGGAGTCGGTTCCGGGTTCGATGATGAAGTCCTGCCCGATCGTCGTTAATCGTCCATTGACCCGCCGCTGATCGTCGGCTTCATCGATTGCCGCCAATTTGGCGTTCAGCTCCGCAAGTGAGACAACCTTCGGTACGGGGACCAAGCGGTTGCGGCGGAAGCGGCCACCCTCGCCTTCCACTCCGCCTTTCTCATGCGCCCCTTCGATGCCGGGCAAGCAGTAGAAAGCCTCGAATGAATAGTGCGATCTGAACAAGATCCAGCGTTCATTCTCCACCCGGTCACGCTGGCCGAACAACACCCGAGTGACAGCAGACTTGAGATTGTCGTACTTCACGTGACGAACGGGTACTCCGCCCAATGCGTTGAACGCTTCGATGTGACCTTCCAGGAAGGCTTCCTGCGATTGTGTCGCGAACACTCGGTGCACCGACTTGCCAGAGAAGCAGAGTCGAAGTGTGAACATGTAGCACTTCGTTCGCCCTTGCGGCAGGTCCACATAGAGTTCGGCGAAATCAACCTCAGCCTCCTCGCCGGGCTGGTGCGATTGCGGAACGAATACTTGCGCGATCGGGGGCTTCCCCCACCTCTTCGGCGATCTGCTGACGCCGCGTCGCAACATATGTGCGCAGCGTCGAATGGCCGACCAGTCCACCAGCATCGTGTTCATCGATGAGCGGGTCGATCTTGTGGCTGCGCCAGCGCCGCGTGACTAGTTCGGGAGGCTCCGGGGACATCAGAGCAAACCTGACCATCCGGCGGTGCACCTTATGTTTCTTCGCTAACGCCCGAACCGACAGTCCCTCCATCCTCGACCCGCGACGGATCTCAACAAAGAGTTCCACCCTCGACCTCGTTCCCGGCCCACACCCATCGGTATCCATGCCAAGGACGATCAGTGATGGGGCCACCAGACCTGCCAAAGCAGCCCGGCGAGTCGCGGGTGGGGCCATCAACTTTGTAATCCGCGATCAAGTGGGGCCGTTCAAACTTGTCAGACTCGCCGACCGCTGCCTCAGGACGAGTCTGGGTTGAAGCCCACAAACGCAACGGCCGACACGTCTGCGGCTACTGGCGGCGCCGATGACCGAGGCACGTTCCGGGCTGAGCGTCTGTGGTTCACGTTGCGCAGTGGCCGGTGTCGCGGTTGAGCCGTTGCGGGCCGGGCATCCGCTGGCCCGGCGGCTCCGGTAGCCTTCGAGGCCGATGTCGGACGGGCTGTAGCGCAGCTTGGTAGCGCACTTGACTGGGGGTCAAGGGGTCGTGGGTTCAAATCCCGCCAGCCCGACGGAGTAGGGGTGTTTGGTCAGAGCACAAGTCGGCCGAACTGTCGGCCTAGCCGAGTTCATCGTCTGGGTAGGGCGTCTGTCACTCAGACGGCATCTGGGTCAACGCCGGGGTCGCGGGAACAACATCGGTATGGGTGAAGTCGTCACCCTTGAACAGCAGCGGCGTGCGGCTCTCGGCCGCCAACGCGTAGCTGAAGCAGTCGCCGAAATTCAGCTTGGCCGGATGCCCTGACCCCTTCCCGAACTGGCGATACGCGTCCCGCGCCAGCCGAGCATGCTCGGCCGACACATCGACGATTCGCGCCTTGAGTTCGGCAAGCAGCTGATCAAATCGCTCAGACAAGATCGCATCACCGCGGGCGTCCACCACCAGCCCGCACTCGACGTAGGTTGCGGCGCTGAGTTGCACCCGTTCCGCAGAGCTGAGCGTCCGCAAGAAACTG
>JAUYKX010000240.1 GCA_030699055.1 Candidatus Nanopelagicales bacterium | reverse complement strand
CGAAATCAATCATCGCTACTCCCTGGCGACTGGTCGGCGTTCCCGACGCGAAATGCCATCAAACCATGTACGGACCCGGCCGTCAGGTCAGCATTCCCAATAGGCCGAGCGCCGAAACCGCCACAACGCTGACGACGATCGCAACTGCGTCACCGACCCCGAATCGCGAGGGACGGGCGAAGGTCCGCGGGGCGTACGGATCGAAGCCGCGGGCCTGCATAGCCGTCGCCATCCGAACCGCCCGGCGCAGCGCCTCCACCAACAGCCCCACAGTTCGTCCCGCTACCGCTCGCCCGGCCGAGATCGGTCCACGCGCCGACAAGCCGCGCGCCCGCCGGGCCGCCGACAGCTCGGTCCACTGGGCGGCCAGTAGCGGCAGCAGACGAAGGCCGACCAACAGGGCCAGGGCGTAACGAGCCGGAACCCGCAAGTGCTGTTGAACCGAGTCGGCCATCAGCACCGGATCGGTCGTCGACAGCAACAACACCGCGGGCAAGGACAGGGCCAACAGGCGCATTCCGACCGGGGCCGCCGCCTGTAGTCCTTCCGGCGAGAGGGCGAACGGCCCCCAATCCCACGACCAACTCCCGCCGGTGTGGCCACTGAACAGGGCATTGACCAAGGTGAGAAGCAGTGCGGGGACGAGCACAAACGCCACCCGTGCGGCCACCGAAGCCAGCCGAAGTCCGACAAACGGCAACGCTGCCAGCTCGAGGATCAGGATCCCCCCGACCGTGACCGGATGAAGACTGAGCAGTAGACCGACAGTGATGACAACGGTGATCGCCAGCTTCGACACCGGATTGATGCGTCCGACGGCCGACCACACTCCGCTCGTCTCCACCCCGGCCCCGAACGCCAAGCTCATGACACCAGCCACCCTCGATCCAACCGCACCGACGCAGCGCCAAGGGCGTCCACCAGGGGCAGGTCGTGTGTGGCCACGACCACCGATCGGCCCGCCGCGACTTGTTCGACCAGCAACGTGACGAGGTTGCGCCAGGTGAGCGCGTCCTGCGCGAACGTCGGCTCGTCAAGCACCAGCACGTCCGGCTGACCGACTGTGGCGGCACCAACCGCGAGCCGACGCTTCTCCCCTCCCGACAGCGTGAATGGGCTGACTTCCGCCAGTCGTTCCAGACCCAGCAAGGCCAAGAGATCCCGCGCAACCTGACCCGCGCGGGCTCTGCCCAGTCCGACAGCCCGCGCACCGACTGTCAGCTCAGCCACCACGGTGGGGGCAACGAACTGGTGCTCGGGCTCCTGAAACACACTGCCCACCTGGCGGGCCAGCCGCCGTGAACTGAGCCGATGCAGAGGTCGGTCGCAGCCGGGCACGCGAACGACTCCCCGATTCGGGCGGATCAACCCACCCAGAGTTCGGGCCAGGGTGGACTTTCCGGCCCCGTTGGGCCCGAGCAACGCAATCGCCGCAGCGGACGGCACCTGCAGATCGATGTCCCGCAAGACGGGCTCGTGTCCTCGGCCCCGCGTCACGGTCACCGATTCCGCCCTCATCGCCCAGGTCGTCCCGCTCGGCGGGGTCGACGGCGTCGGCGGCGTCGGCGGCGTCGGCGGCGTCGGCGGCGTCGGCGGCGGAGCCAACGGGGTCAGCGGCGGCAGGAACAGTCCGAGCCCGGCCAGTCGGTCCCGCTCGTGGGTCAGCAGGTGCGACGCGCTGCCGTCGACCGCCACGCCGTCCGGTCCCAGAACCACGATCCGGTCCACGATCTGGGTCACCTCGGCCAACTGGTGCTCCACGAGAACCAACGTCATTCCCCCGTCGTCCAGAACTCGGCGCAGAGAAGCCACCACCTCGCGCACTCCATCGGGATCGAGGTTGGCGGTCGGCTCGTCGAGCAGCATCAACCCCGGCTTCCTGGCCAGCAAAGACGCGATACCGACCCGCTGCTTTTCACCCCCCGACAGAGCCGCAGTCTGTCGATCAAGCCCGTACCCGATGCCGACTTCGTGCAGCGCCTTGCGCACCTCAGGCCAAATCAGCTGCGAAGGTACGGCGGCATTTTCCAGACCGAAGGCGACATCGTCGCCAATGCGGGTCATGAGCAGATTCGTCTCGGGATCCTGCAGCAGCAGCCCCAGCCGCCCGCGGGCCTGGTCCAGCCCTACTTCGCGACCACCGTCCCGATAACCGATCGAGCCCACCGAATCGGCTGCCCGGGCCGGGTCGGCCAGACCGGCCATCACCCGCAGCAGGGTGGATTTCCCGACCCCCGATGCCCCGGCAATCAACACCCGCTCGCCTGGCTCCACGTTCAGGTCGATGTTCCGCAGGGCCCAGTGGGAGCGCCCGGGATAGCGCCAGCCGAGGCCGCGGATTCGGACCCCGAGCGCCGAGGTCGTCATGACGGCATCTCTTCCAACGCGCCCGTGCGCCGCAATCGGGACATGATCACGGGAACGGTTATGCATCCCAGGACCAGCCCGCTGGTCGCACAGACGGCGGCGTAGGCGACTTTCCATTCCGAGGTCCATAAGGGGTAGTACAGGAGCAGGTCGAGGCTCGCCCCGGTGACCGCGGCCAGGGCCGTGGCCAGCCCGGCGATGGGCCACAGCCAGAGCCGATAGCGGGTGGCCGCGAACACGATCTCCGCCGCTCCGCCCTGGGCAACGCCATACAACAGCACTGTCAGGCCGAACACATTCCCCAGGAAGGCCGACACGATCACCGCCGCCAGGGATCCGAACATTGCCGCTCCCCGACGCCGGGCGATGAAAGCCGCCAATACCGCCGGCAGCATCCATACCCCGTAAAGGACCCCCTGGGCGGGCGGGAAAGCCACGAACAGCGGAGAGGTGATCAACCACAGCTGGTTCCAGGCCCAGTACACGACGCCGAACGCCACCCCGACGACGGCGACCACCACCAGGTCGACCACCCGCCAGCGGTGGTTCGCCGTAAGCAACTCTGCGGCTCGACCATCGCCGATCGTTCGTTCGAACATCCCGCACCCTCCCTTGCCGGCATTACCCGGCCAGGTTCAAACGGTCGGCGGCGAATGCCGCCCTCTCAGCCCGCCTGCAGCGGGCTCCCGTTGCGCCAGTTGGGGATCTTACTTCGGCTCGGGCCTGGTGTCGCGGCGCTGGCGATCGACCAACACCTGGCACGATCCCGACATGACCGACACCAACCAACCGGGCGCGACACTCGAACTGATCGACAACATCGCCCTTGTCACCATCGACGACGGAAAAGCCAACGCGCTGAGCTACCGGCTGATCGACGCGGTCGACCAAGCACTGACCGACGCCGAACGGCGGGGCCGGGCGATCGTCATCGCGGGCCGACCCGGCGCGTTCTGTGCCGGCTTCGACCTGGCCGAGGTCAGCCAGGGGATGGATCGGGCTTCGGCGATCATCGGGCGTGGCGGCGAACTGATCCGGCGGGTGTTCGAATGTCCGCTACCCGTGGTCGTCGCCGCGACCGGTCACGCGGTCGCGGGTGGCGCCGTATTGCTGCTGGTTTCAGATGTCCGCATCGGGGCCGACGGGCCGTGGCGGATCG
>JAUYKX010000232.1 GCA_030699055.1 Candidatus Nanopelagicales bacterium | reverse complement strand
GAAGGTACGTCAAATAGCGCCTTTGGGGAGACTCGGTGATACTCCGAATCTGAAAATCAGCTGGATACCAGGCGGGGTGAGGGTTAATGGCGACATGTAGTTCACGGATCGCGGCCGGCGTCACGCGATCGGCAACGGCGGCCGGGGTGGCACTGGCCATGGCTGCGGGATTCTTGGTTGCCTTTCCGGCCACCGGTACCGCCGTCGCCGTTTCTGATCCGACGGCGCCGGTTGCGGCGGAGTTGGAGTCGACGGCGTGGTCGCAGCTGGGTCCCAAGCTGGGTGGTTCGTACGCGGCGCGTTCCCAGGTGGTGGTTGCCCCGGGTGGGACTGTCGTGTGGGGTGTTCTGGTCACGGCCGGAACGGATGCGATTGGCGCTGGTGCTCGCTTGGTGTTCGGTGCGCTGCCGTCGGGGATTGTTGCGTCGCCCGCGACGTTGCCATCGTCTGTCGATTCGGATGAGGTTGGCGCGGTGTCGGGCTGCGCGGTGCAGTCGGGTCTGGTTTCGTGTGCGTTGACCTCTGGTGTGCCGTCGGGGTCGACGCGCGTGATTGCGGTCGCGTTGACCGACACTTCTGGCGCCGAGAGCAATATGATCTTCGAGGGTCAGGTTGCTCTTGCCGATTCCTCGAACGCCCAACTCGCTGAAACCCCGCTGGCTGTTCAGGTGAAGGCTGGTACGAAAGACTCGATGTACGTCTATTCCGACGCCGAACGACTTGTGCGTGAGGGGGGGCGCCTGCGCCGTGTGTTGCATGTGTACAACCTCGGAGGTGGTCCGAAAAGGCCTCGGGCCAAGTCACATGTCCGCTTGTCCAAGGTGTTGCCCGGCAGGGTCGCCAAGGGTGCCCGGGCCTCGGGTGGTCACTGGTCGTGTGGCCGTGGTGATGGCATCGGGTCGTGTGGCTGGAAGGGGCGAGGTTTTGTCGCCGGTTCCAGCACCTCCCCCCTGACGCTCAGGCATGTGGTCCCGCCCAACGCGCGCAAGGGGTTGAAAATCCGTGGTGGGTCTCATGGTCTTACCTGGGTGACGAGGATCAAGGCGAATCGATGGATCGAGGCCGAGCGCTATACCCAGGTCGTGAATTTGTTGCCCAGGCAGCCGAAGAGGACCGATCCGCGCAAGAGGCGCGGGCGCCTGGTGCGCGTGGGCGACCTCAGCTTGTCGGGGTCGGAGATGAGTCGGCCTCGCCTCGGTGGCAACGGCCGCTACCTGGTCATGATCAACAATGGCGGGGGTAAGCCTGTTCGCAAAGCGCATGTGAAACTCCAAGTGCCCAGGCACGCCAAGGTGATCTCCGCGAAATCACGGGGGTGGCGCTGCGACCGTAGTGGCGACTGTGTGAACAGGAGGGCGATCGCACCCAAGCAGGGTGCGGAGTCGATCGAGTTCACGATCGCGTCTTCGGCGCGCAGGCGCACTTCGGCCAGGGGGAAGGTCGTGGCGGTCGCGACCTGGAAGGGGCGCGGCAGGGATCGCAAGGATCGAATGGTCCTGACCGATGATTGGCACCCGGCACTGGGCGTGACGGCGTCGGCGCAGGCACGGGGAATGCGAACTGATGTGCCGGGCCTGAAGGGCATGCTCACCGGCAAGGTGACGGGGCTCAATGGCGAGCAGTTCGGGTACACCTGGCGCCAGGTCTGCCCGAAAGGCAAGCGCGGGAAGAAGGCCTGCCCCCGGGTGACATGGGACGGGCCCGTTGGTGCGACCACCGAACACCCGGTGGTGACCGCGGCGTTCACGCCGCCGGCGGTCTCCCGCAACACCAAGTTGCGGTTTCAGCTGACCGTGGGTGAAGGCGGCGCTGAGGTCCGCCGGCAAGTCACGGTTGTGGCCGAGGCTCCGATCAGAAAGGCCACGCCCACAGACGCTTCGGGGAAACGGCGTAAGCCGAAGTTCCCGCCTCGACTGAACCGAAGCAAGCGGATGGGCGCGAAGTTGAAACCGGTCGCGAAGATCGTGATTGGGGGGCGCGGTCCGACGGCGATCGAAACAGGATCAAGAACGAAACTAGTAGCGAAAGTCAAGTTGCGGGGCAAGCACAAGCGGCTTTTGAAAATCGACTGGCGCGTGGGTGACGGACTGCTTGCGGGGTTCCCTGGCGTGATACGCACAAGGAACCGGGGGCGCAAGTTGATTCTCAGGGTACCCAGCAAGCCGCCGAGGCCGATCCTGCTTACCGCCATTGCCCGGCACGGGAAGAAGCGATCCACCATCGCGAGCGAAATCGTGACCGTCCAGGACACCGTTGATCGATCTGCGGCACCTTCGGCCCGTTCGGAGCCCGGTCGCAAGCCGTCGGCCGCCGCCACCGCGTACTGCGACCTGTTCAACGCTGCCCAAGGCGGAACGCTGACGTCCCTGACGTTCGACTCGATCGAAATGAGTATCGGTCAGGCGGTCACGTCCGGCGCGAGTTGTGATTTGAGCACGTCGTCGATAGCGGTCACCAATGCCAGCTTGACGATCAACGGAGTGGGTCTGACCGGCGTCGTCGGGTCGATCACACCTACCGGTCTGGCGATCACTTCGGGATTCCTCAACCTCCCGGGAGCGCCGGCGCAGCAAGGAATGACGGTCTTCACCTTCAACGGCTCCCCAGCGCTCAGCGTCCCGTTCTCCGGGGGGACGCTAACGGGACTGTCCGGCAGCGTGAACATCAACGGCCTGCCGTACATTCCGGCACCACCTGGCTGGTCGCTCAGGTCCGGGTCATTGACGTTCGGCCCGATGTCCGGTGGCGGATACCAGGTCTCGGTATCGGCGACCGTCATGGCAGCGCCACCCGAACAGGGCACCGTGGTCGTAGACGGAACCATCGGCACCAATGGTGCGGTCAACCTCACGGTCACAGCGGCGAACCTCATGCCGATCGTCAGCGTGGACGGGTCCTCCACGGTCTTCTCCGGAACGGGCACGATATCTCGTCAACCCGGGCAAGACGTCGACTACGACGTCAACATCGCGATGGTCCCGCCACCAGGAGGCGCACTCAACATCTACGGGCGGGTCACGGTCACGCAGGCGTCCTTGTCCTGGACCAATGCCGGTTTGACGATGAACGGAACCCTCGCGGCGGCGATGAACAACTCCAGCTACTCGTTCACGGTTGCCGGGACCATCACCGACATGAACGACTGGTCCCTGACCGTGGCCAGCAATGACACTGTGATCGCGATGGAGTGGCTTACCCTGGACCGCCCGTCGGGCACGATCGCAAGCTCGCGCAACCCGAAGACCGGGGTGGCCACCCTTTCGATGGATCTTGTGCTGGGTGTCCAGTTCGATCCGTCCGACAAGGGGGACAACCTTCAGGTGACTTCCGCGACCGGGCACCTGGGAATCTTCTGCCCGCCGGGCACGACCAACCAGTCCTGCGCTGATCACGTCCTTCAGTTGCAGGTCGATTTGGTCGGGTCGCTCGAATGGATGGGCGGCAAGACCATCCCTCTGAACACGACCTTGGATGTGGACATCAACACGGGCCAGTTCTCGGTATCGGTCGGAGTTGATGGATTGGACCCGGCGAACCTGGAGAGCTCCGGAATCAACTTCAAGTCCGTGACCGCTTTCTACACCGACGAACCGGCGACTGATCCGGCGCTCGCGGGCAACCCGTGCATGACGACAACGCAGCTCGCGACGGCAGAAGCCGTCCAAGGGATCGTCGGCACCTTTGAAATCGCGGACACCGGGTGGACCGGCAGCGCCATGGCGATCAGCCAAGCCGGGGGGGCGGACAGCGGTGGATCGTTCGGAATGTGCCTGTACGGCACGTTCGGCAGTCCGGGATCGAACGCGCAGGCCGCCA
>JAUYKX010000213.1 GCA_030699055.1 Candidatus Nanopelagicales bacterium | reverse complement strand
GCCAACGGCGGCCTTCGATCGAAGGTCCCGGACCGCCGCGCCGCTGGCGCCCGTTCCGGATCCCACTACCGAGGACCGGCGAGCGCGGAAAGAACCTGCTCGCCCGGGGTGGTAACGACTAGCGGCGGATGCCGAGCCGTTCGATCAGTGAGCGGTAACGATTGATGTCAGTTGCGCTCAGGTAATTCAGCAGCCGCCGACGCCTGCCGACCAGCAGAAGCAATCCACGACGACTGTGATGATCATGTTTGTGGGTCTTCAAATGCTCGGTGAGCTGCGAGATCCGGCTGGACAGGATGGCAACCTGCACTTCCGGGCTGCCCGTATCGCCTTCGGATGTGGCGTATTCGGCAATGAGTCGGCTCTTGGTCGCTGCGTCAATCGACATGCTTTTCCTTCGGGCGCCCCGGGAGTCCCCGGTTAGATATGGGAAACGAATCGCGCAGCGCCCGCCGCGCGACCGTCTGAAAGTGTCGACCGGAGTCGATCGACCTCACGATGGTACCAGCCGTTCACCGCCGGATCGCCCGGCCGCTTCAAGTGCGCCTTCCACCAACGCCCGCGACTGAGCCACATCCCGCCCCATCTGGTCCACCAGACGGTCGATATCCGAAAACACGCGTTGATCACGCAAACGATCGATGACATCGACGACAACCCGCCGACCGTACAGATCAAGCCCGGTTTGGTCGATGGCATGCACCTCGACGTGCCGATCTTGTCCGTTGAATTGGGGATTCGTTCCCACCGAGATCGCCGCGGTCCAGGGTCCGGAGTCCGGCGTGCCGGGCGTGCCGTCAACTACTCGCATCACCCCGGCGTACACCCCGTCAGCAGGCCAGGCGGGATTGCCGGTCAGCGCCAGATTTGCCGTTGGAAACCCAAGATCGGCGCCACGACTGGCTCCCCGGACCACCTCGCCGACCAGGCGATACGGCCGGCCGAGCACGTCGGCAGCTCCCCGCACATCACCAGCGATGATGCGCTCGCGACACAAGGTAGACGACCAGTGTTGACCGCCTTCCCCTGCCGGCGAGGCGACCACCACCTCAAAACCGAGGCGCTCACCCGCGGCCGCGAGGGACACCACGTCACCCGCGGCCCGATGTCCGAAGCGGAAGTCCGGGCCGATCACCACCGCCCGGGCGCCGAATCGCCCAACTAGCACGTCGGCGGCGAAGTCGTCAGGAGACATTTTCGCCAGCTCGGAATCGAATCGGAGCACTTCAACGTCGTCGGCACCGGCCGACTTCAGCAATTCCATGCGGTGATCCAACTGCGCCAGAGACGGCGGCGGCTCCCCCCGACCCACAACGGCCATCGGATGCGGGTCAAAGGTGATCGCCTTCAGCGGCAGGGACAGCGCCATCGCCCGCTCGCGAGCGGTCTGAACCAAATGCCGGTGACCCTTGTGCATACCGTCGAAAACGCCGATCGTCACGACACACGGGCTCGGCGCATCCATGCGCGAGAGGCTATTACCCATTTGGTTCGGCCAGGACCGCGGCGTAAGCGGCTCGGCCCTCGAGCTCGCGGGCCAGGGCCAGCAGTGACCCCGCCTCATCGAAGATCGCAACCACATCGTCGGCGTTGGGACCCGCCCACTCGACTTGAAAGCCGGAGCGGACTGCTCTCCCCTGATCCCCGGTCACGGTCCACGTCGGGAACACCGAACGAGCCGCATCCTCCATGCTCACGATTCCGCGACCGGTGGACGAATCAACCTCATCCGGTTGCACGGCGAGCGGCAGACCGAAAGTGCCCACCCGCGTGCGGCGCAGCGCCGTGAGATGCCCGCCCAGGCCGAGTCCTTCGCCAAGATCCCGGGCCAGGGCTCGGACATAGGTTCCGGAACCGCAGGTCACCGAAACATCCAAGTCGATGACGCCCTGGTCGCGGCGAATCTCTCCCAATTCGAACCGGGCAACCGTCACCTGGCGGGCTGCCAGTTCGATCTCCTCACCTGCCCGAACCCGCCGGTAGGCCCGCCGCCCATCCACTTTGATCGCGCTGACGGAACTGGGTCGCTGCCAAATTTCACCGCTCAACCCGGACATGGCCGACCTGATCCGATGTTCATCGGCCTCCTCCACCGCAGCCGGATCAGCTCGCGACACCGGCTCCCCCGTCGCGTCATCGGTCACGGTCGACCAACCCAGACGAATCGTCGCCGAGTAATCCTTGTCGCCCTTGGCCAGATGACCCAGCAATCGCGTACCGCGGCCGAAAGCGCAGACCAGGACCCCTGTGGCCATCGGATCAAGCGTGCCGGCGTGACCTACCCGGCGGAGCTTGAGCGACCGTCGAAGTCGACCCACCACATCATGGGAAGTCCAGCCAGCGGGCTTGTCCACGATGGCCAACCCCGATCGAAGTCCGTGCTCATCAGTGGGGGACATCGTCAGTTCTTCGCCGCGTCAGAGCCGCACGGAGACCGGCCACGACATCGACCAGCGCCCCATGGGCCGGGTACCCAGCAGCCAGACGGTGTCCGCCGCCACCCAACTCGAAGGCGAGGGAACCGACGTCCATCCCACCTCGACTCCGCAAGGAAACCCGCCAATCACCTTCGGTCTGTTCCTTGATCACCGCTGCCATGTCAGCCTCCATGGTCCGACGTAGCACGCCGATCAACGGCTCGGCGCTTTCGGTGCCCAGCCCGAGCTCGCCACGATCAGCCGCGGTCACATGACTCCACACGAATCTCAGCGACCCGCCGCTGTCGAGTTCCACGGTCTCCAACATCGCGCGCAGGAGGGTCAGGCCGAGCAGGCGTTGTTCGGCCAGCGAACGCGTGTCATAAAGCTCGGCCGAAATCCGGTCGTGGGCGATGCCGGCGCGGTGTAATCGGGCGGCCAACTCGTGGGTCTCGGCCGTGGTCGAACCGAATCGAAAAGAACCCGTGTCCGTGCTAACCCCCGCGTAAATGCACTCGGCGATTTCACGAGTCAGCTCAACCCCCAGCAGATCGAGTAGCTCGAGCACGAGTACGGCCGCGGCGGGAGCGTCCGGATCCACCAGTGAAAGGTCGCCGAAGCCCGTGTAGCTCGGATGGTGATCCAGGACGGCGAGCACCCCGGCACTCCGCATTGGCCCGATGAGTTCGCCAACCCGGTCCTCGGAGCTCGCGTCGCAGGAGATCGCCAGGTCAGCGTCATCGGGCACCTCACCGGGTGGCACCAGCAGATCCTGTCCCGGGATCCACCGAAGGGTCCGGGGCAATCGTGGAATCCCGGCGACAAGTTCCATCTCCGGGTAGGACACGACGACTCGTCGACCCAGGCTCCGCAAGCCGAGCCCGAGCGCGAGAACCGAACCGAGGGCGTCTCCGTCGGGCTCGACATGAGCCACCAACAGGATGGTGTCAGCCGAGAGAATCCGGTCCACCAGCTTCTGCCAGTCGGCCTCACCCGGTTTCGTATCCCACATTCGGTGAACTAGCCGATCTCTGATTCGTGATCGTCATCCTTTTCGGCCGATGTCGTGGTCTCACCGTCGCGGTACGGACTCGTGTCCCCGGCGAAAGCCGCCTGTGCCGCTTGGTGTTGGACCCGCTCGTCGGCCTCCCGGGCCTGACGCAGCAGATCATCGATCCGCCGCGCCGAACTGGGCACGGTGTCGGCCACGAACGACAGCGTCGGCGTGAACTTGACGCCGGTTTGACGACCAACCTCGGAACGCATCAAACCCTTGGCCGACTCCAAGGCGACCGCACTGTCGGCGCACTGTTGGTCATCGCCCAACACGGTGTAATACACCGTCGCATCCCGCAGGTCGTTCGTCACTCTCACGCTGGTGACGGTGACGAAACCGAGTCGGGGATCTTTGACCCGCCGCTCCAGCATCTCCGCGATCACGACGTGGATCCGCTCCGCCAGCCGACGCGACCGCGGCGATGGCGTGTTCACGAGCGCGCCTTCTCCCGCATTTCGAACGTCTCGATCACGTCATCAACCTTGATGTCGTTGAACGAGCCGAGGCCGATGCCGCACTCGAATCCTTCACGCACAGACGTCGCATCGTCCTTGAACCGACGCAGGGACATGACCGTCAACTGACCGGCCACCACGACCCCGTCGCGAATCAGTCGAGCCTTGGAGTTGCGCTTGATCTCCCCATGGCGCACCAGACAGCCGGCGATGTTGCCGAACTTGCTCGATCGGTACACCTCCCGGATCTCGGCCCGACCCAGCGAGATCTCCTCGTATTCGGGCTTGAGCATCCCCTGGAGCGCCGCCGCGATGTCATCGATCGCCTGGTAGATCACCGAATAGAACCGGACGTCGACCCCTTCCTCGTCGGCCAGTTCACCCACTTTGCCCTCGGGACGGACATTGAAGCCGATGATGACGGCATCGGATGCGGAAGCGAGCATCACGTCGTTCTTGTTGATCGCCCCAACGCCGCGGCTGATGATCCGCAAGGAAACGTTCTCGCCCACATCGATCTGAACGAGCGCGTCTTCCAGGGCCTCAACCGAGCCGGAAACATCGCCCTTCAAAATCAGGTTCAGCTCCTGCGCCTCACCGGATTCGATGGACTTCAGGAAGTCCTCCAACGTCCGGCGCCCACGCCTCGTCGCCAGTTGCGCGTTGCGCTCGCGCGCCTGGCGCGTGGTGGCGATCTGACGGGCTGTTCGATCTTCCTCGACGACCAGGAACGAATCCCCGGCACCGGGTACCGAGGTCAGGCCCAGCACCTGCACGGGGCGCGACGGACCGGCCTCATCCACCGAATCCCCGTGTTCGTCCAACATCGCGCGAACGCGCCCGAAGGCCTCCCCCGCGACGATCGACTCGCCGGGACGGAGAGTGCCCCGCTGCACGAGCACCGTGGCAACCGGACCTCGTCCGCGATCCAGGTGGGCTTCGATGGCGATGCCCTGCGCCGGCTGATCGGGATTCGCCCGCAGGTCCAGAGCGGCGTCCGCCGTCAGGAGAACCGCATCCAACAACTCCTCGATCCCGATTTCCTGCTTGGCTGACACGTCAACGAACATGGTGTCGCCGCCGTACTCCTCGGCGACCAGCCCGTATTCGGTGA
>JAUYKX010000205.1 GCA_030699055.1 Candidatus Nanopelagicales bacterium | reverse complement strand
CCATGACTTTGGCGCTGCCGTCACCGAATCCCCCTATGTAACTGCCCTCCATTCCCCGGAGAACAGCACGGAGATTGTCGGCGTACGGCCCGTAGTGCCCCTTCTCGAACCCGGGCCATTGGCGACCAGCCCCCACCTGTGCTACTGTCCGTCCTGGAAGGACGACAACTTCCCAATAAGCACGGCGTCAGGCCGTGCAGAACTCTCACCCCGGCGCACTGCGCCGGGGTTCGTTTTTCCCGGTGATCCTTCAATGTCAGTGGATGAAGCTAGCCTGACAGCAGGTCACGTCGCCTTTGCGTGACCCGAGTCGATCGGGAGGACGTCATGGGGTTGCGCATCGGAATAGATGTCGGAGAGAAGTCGCTGGGTTTAGCTGCGGTCGATTACAACGATGACGGGTGGCCGGTTCGGGTTCTCGCCGCAGTCGCCCACATCCATGACGGAGGCATGGACCCCGACACCGCGAAGAGCCCACAGAGTCGTCTGGCTACGGCGGGAGTGGCTCGGCGGACCCGGCGCCTATTCCGCAACCGACGACGCCGCCTGAATCGACTGGATGCGGTGCTGACTGAGTACGGGATCCCAGTGCCGGATGGCGAGGTCACACAGACGCACGACGCGTGGTATGCCCGAGCGCTGCTGTCGACGACACGAATCGACGACCAGGACCAACGGGGAGATTTGCTAGCTTTGGCGTTACGACACATGGCACGCCACCGCGGCTGGCGCAACCCCTGGTGGTCCTTTGAGCGGCTAGCGCAAGCCCCGTCTCCCTCCCCTGCCTTGGAGGACACGATCACTGCGGCGCGGAATCGCTTCGGTATCGACACAGTGGACTCACCTACGACATTGGGCCAGCTGGTTGCCGCCGTCGCCTCTACTGGTGCGGCGATTCGCCCGATCAAGGGCGCTTCCGAGAAGGGAGCCGTGCCAGCCGTCCTCGGTCCACAGGTCAAGCAACAGGACACCCTCGCCGAGGCACGGCTCATCCTGACTACCCAAGGCTTTGATGAACCCGCCATCGACGCAATCTCTCGCGCACTGATGTATGCCGCCAAGCCGACGATTCCCAAGGAGCGGATCGGGCCGTGCGCGCTGATCCCGGAGTTGCCGAGAGCATCGAGCGCGACGCTGGAGTTTCAGGAGTACCGGGTCCGGGCCGCAGTCGCGAACCTGCGAATTCGTCCCGAAGGTCGGCGCTTGACCGAAGACGAGCACGACCGGGTGGTTGAGTTCCTCCTGAACTGGGACCAGCCGGAGCGACCACGGTGGCGTGATGTCGCTGACCTTCTCGATATACGCGTTAGGTCGCTCGCTCAGCCCAGCATCGACCAAGAGGGTGGCGGCCCGGTCCCGGTCGACCGAACCTCGCAGACGATCCTCCTCAAGGCCAAGAAGAACTCCGTACTCGGCAAATGGTGGCGCACCGCGAACCAGTCAGACCGAGCCGAGTTCGTGGACTACGTGACCGACCTGTCCGGCAGCCAGGATGAGCCAGCCAGTGCCGCCGTTGCCGAACTGCTCGCCGACCAGACCGGAACCGTTGGAGAAGCGATCGAAGCCCTCGAACTGGAATCCGGCCGCACTGCGTACAGTCGCGAAGCCCTCACTCGGCTGCTAGTGGTCATGCGCGAGGAGCGCTGTGACGTCCACACTGCCCGTCGGCAGGCGTTCAACCTGCCCGACGACTGGACCCCACCCGCACCTACGTTTGACGATGATGTCGAGCACCCCACGGTCGCGCGAATCAACTCCTTGGTCCGCCGATTCATGATTACTGCGACCGATCGATGGGGTCCTCCTGAAGCCGTCGTGATCGAGCATGTTCGAGGCGGGTTCATGGGACCAACCGGCCTGGCGGAGCTCAAGCGCGAGATCACCGCGAATACAACCCGTCGGGACAAGGTCAAGAAGGACTTGGTTGATCAGGGCTTAGACAACCCGTCCAACACCGACCTGCGGCGCAACGAATGCTTGCAGCGCCAGAACAGCCAATGCCTGTATTGCGGCACCGCCATCGGTATGACAACTTCCGAGCTGGACCACATCGTGCCCCGCGCTGGCGGGGGCAGTAGCCGCCGCGACAACCTCGTAGCAGTGTGCCGACCATGCAACAAGGCCAAGGGCCGCCTGCCGTTCGCGGTCTTCGCCAACAACAACGCCAACCCGCTCATCAGTCTCGATGCTGCTCTTGACCGGGTCAAGGCCTGGCAGACCGTGCCCGGAATGAATGCCCGTCAACTGGCCCGGCTGAAGAAGGACGTGATTCATAGGTTGAACCTGCGCGAGGACGACGATTCCAGTGAGCAGTCGCTGGAGTCGACCGCGTTCGCCGCCCGGCAGATGCGCGCCCGCATTCAATCCTTCCTCGCTGCCAATGGGGGGAATCCCAGCGGTGTACACGCCTACGCTGGCGCGGTCACCAGCGAGGCCCGCAAGGCTGGCGGCATCGACGACATGCTGCGCCTGCGGGATTTCACCAAGAAGTCCCGCTTCGACCGGAGGCATCATGCGATCGACGCCGCTGTGCTCACCTGTCTACGCCCCGCCGTTGCCAAGACCTTGAAGACCCGCACAAACCTGCAGGCCGAACACCGCTACACCGGTAAGTACCCGACGTGGAGGGACTTCAAGGGCGCCCAGCCCGGTGACGTCGCGAACTTCGACGCCTGGCACGCCCGTTCGGTCGCGCTCGCCCAGCTGCTTAAAGAGCGCATCGACGCCGACCGGGTGCCGGTTGTCCGACCCCTGCGCCTTACCCCACGCATCGGCTCTCTGCACGCCGATACCGTCGACAAGCTCACTCAGGCACAACTCACCGGGCCGTTCACCCATACGATGATCCTGCGCATCGTCAACCCGCGCCTGTACACAGCACTCCTTAGCCTGAATCCGTGGAGCGTTTCGGGTTGTGATCTTGGTCCAGTGATTTGATCTTGGT
>JAUYKX010000194.1 GCA_030699055.1 Candidatus Nanopelagicales bacterium | reverse complement strand
CGATCTGCGCCGGAGTCGGATTCGCGTTGGGTGCCGCTGCGTTCGCGGCCCTGAAGGAGGAAGCGCAGCGGCTCAACGCCAGGCTGTTCGGTCACCGATTCCTGTTCGGGTCGGTAGCGGTCGGCGGAGGGGAGCCGGGCCGAACGCGCGGGAGGATGACTGGCGAGTTGGCGGCTGACGCTTTGGGGACGCTGGCCGAGATCTCGGTGGGGCTGGACACCGCTTGGCATGCGGTCGCGTTCAACGCGTCTGTCCAGGATCGGATGCGTGGCACCGGAGTAATCACCCGCAAGGTTGCCGTTCGTCATGGTGCTGTGGGGCCGGCCGCGCGGGCGTCGGGAGTCGCGAACGACGTTCGGGTGACCCCCTCGCGCCTGGCCTACGACGGATTCGTCCCCGCCACTGTTGAGCGAGCCGACGGCGACGTCGCCGCGCGCGCCGCCGTGCGACGAACCGAGCTGTCGGCCGGAATCGAGTTGATGCGCCGCTTGCTGCGGGGGCTGCCCGCCGCCGCTGCTCACCGCTCACCGACCCCGGGCCCGGGCCGGGATGTAGGCCCGACCGAGGGCTCGACCGCACAAGGGACCGGATTCGCTGTTGCGCGAGTCGAAGGTCCTCGAGGTGAGACCGTGTGCTGCGTCGAGGCCCGTGACGGGCGAATTCATCGGCTGCATCTGCGGACGGCTTCGTACGCGAACTGGCCGCTGGTTGCGCAGGCTGCCGAGGGCAACCTTGTCGGCGAGTTCCCTTTGATCAACAAGAGCTTTGAGCTCTGCTACGCATGTGTGGATCGGTGAAATGAGTTCGCTACTTGCTGGGCTGTGGCGTCTGAGGAGCCGGTTGGATCTCCGTCGTCCTGTCGTCGGCTCTGTCGCCGTGAGGCACGTTGACGCCGGATCGTGCAACGGGTGCGAGCACGAGCTGAACGCGCTGTTCGGACCTCACTATGACGGGCAGCGTCATGGCGTGAACATCGTCGCTTCACCTCGGCACGCCGACATCCTCCTGGTTTCGGGGGCGGTCACCACGAATATGGCTGATGCTCTCCAACGCGTCCACGGGTCAATGCCACTGCCGAAGACGGTGGTGGCCTTCGGGAACTGTGCGCTGGGCGCGAACCTCTTGGGCGAGCCTGCCGTGTGTGGTCGTGGCGTAGCCGATTCCCTGCCGGTGGACCTCGGCATCGTCGGCTGCCCGCCGACGCCGGATGACTTGGCCCGGGGCCTGGTCGCCGCGATGAACCTCAGGCAGCCCGATGGCGGCGAAGGAAACTCGGTAGACGGGGTTTTCGGGGAGTCGGGGGAGTTTCACAGGGTGGAGGCATTCGACCCGTGAGGTACTTCGCCACCGAGTAGACGGTCGCCGCGGCGGGAACCGCGACCAGGGCTCCGGTGATACCGAAGCTCAACGTGCCCAGGGCGATGACGGAGACGATTGCCAGAGGGTGCAACTGGACGGCATGACCCATGATCAGCGGTTGCAGGATGTCCCCGTCGAACGAGCCGACGACGACCGTGAGCAGTAGCACGAGCAGGGCGGTCATCGGCCCTTTGGTCGCCAGGGCGACGACTGCGGCCAGCAGGGTCGCGATGGGAGCACCGATGACCGGGATCATGGCGCCGAACATGACGACCACCGCCAGGGCGGCGGCCAGGGGCACCTGAAAGATCAACAAGCCGATGAATACCAGGATCCCGTCGGCCAAGGCCACCAGGATGATCCCCCGGGTGTAGCCAGACAGGCAGTTCCAGGCGACCTGTCCCGAGTCGTCGACCTGTTGGCGGACCTGTCGCGGCATCCAGGACATCGCCCAGCTCCAGATGCCGCGGCGGCTGTTCAGGAAGAAGAACGACCCGAAGATTGCCACGGAGGCGGCGGTGACGAAATCGCCGACGCTGCCGAGGGTGCCCGGGATGTTCTTGGCGAAAGCTGTGCCCTGATTTCCCGCCCAGTCCCGGGCCTGATTTATCAGGTTGCCGATGTCGGCGTCGGTCATGTGAGCCGGGCCTGTTCTGAGCCAGTCTTCGAGCTGTGTCACTCCGGCCTGAATGGCGTTGATCAAGGCGGGCCATTCATTGATGATCGACTTGGTGACGAAGGCCAGCACGGCCAGCACGGCAATGGCCAACAGAAGGAGGGTCAGCGCGGTGGCCAGGGCGTTCGGTAGGAAGCGAGCCAGTCTGCGCTGAACCGGCGCGCCCAGCGCGGCGATGATCATCGACGCGAAGATGGCGATGGCCACGCCCCCGAGCAGGCCCAGGATCCAGATGGCCACCATTAAACCGACGAGCAGGACCAACGTTCGCCAAACCATATTGGAGGCATTGCGCAGACCGGCGGGTACATCGGTGAGACCGAAAGCGTCGACGGGAAGCGGTCGCCGTCCCCTTTTCCCCGCCGCCGCCGCAGCCTCCGCCGCCGGCTGCGGTTCGTGAGCCTGGTCTTGCTCGGCTGGGGTGCCACTCATGACCGGCATGCTGGCAGGTCAGGGATGGACGATGCCGCCTGAGCGGACCGTTTTCCGATGTTCGTGAACCAGGTGGGTAACCAGGGACGCCAAACCGGTGAGGATCTGGGGGAGGAACCACACCAAACGCCACAGGAGGTCGGCCGCCACGGCCTGCGGCCCCGGAAGTCCGAAGGCGATGAGAAGGGCGACCAGTGCCGCGTCGACGGTGCCGAGGCCGCCGGGTGTGATCGGAATCGACACGAGTAACAGGGCGATGGAGTAAGCGGCGAACACCTCGGCCAGGGACAGGTCCCCGTCAAACGCGTGCAACCCACCCAGAGCGCAAACCAGGACCAGGAAAGGCGTCGTCTGGGCGACGAAATTGGTGATCGTCAGATGCCCCCAACGTTTGGTGGCCAACTCGTTGGCCTGGTCCCGGAAGCGAACGAGCGGAGTGGTCAGGTCGATGTCGGGACGGCCGAGGCGACGGCCGATCGGGCCAATCAGGCGTTCCCCGAGCCGCCCGACTCGCCTCGCCCCCGACTCGCTGCGCAGCACCGTGATGATCACTAAAATTGAGATGCCGACCGCCAGCAGTCCCAGTATTGCGATCGACAGGTAGCCGGCCGTTCCCCGACCGTCGATTACCAGGAGTAACACGCCGAGGGCCGGGAGAGAGAGGGTGAGGAGATAGGTCCAGATGGCGTCGGCGGCCACGGCCGCTGCGGAGCGCGACGGTGGAACTCCATATCCG
The DNA here is from genome assembly GCA_030699055.1 of Candidatus Nanopelagicales bacterium. GTDB lineage: Bacteria > Actinomycetota > Actinomycetes > S36-B12 > UBA10799 > JAUYKX01. The sequence continues at coordinate 1,130 of JAUYKX010000194.1, read as the reverse complement.
GACAGAATTCGGTACTGCGCGCCGACCGCGAAGACGCCACCGCCGGGGATCGCGCAGCTGATCAGGAATCCGGTCTGTCGCTCGACGAAACCGTGCCAGTAACCGAGACCGTCCACCGAAACGAGCACGGTGAACGGATACAGCGCGAGGTTGACCACACAGGCGACGATCAGGGCGACCACCCAGCCCCACTCCATGTCGCCCAACTCGGCGAATGCCTGCTCATATGAGCCGACCTGCGGAAGCAACAGCGCGAACACCCCGACCATCACGACGATGCCGACGATCGTTGTGATGATGATCCGTTTCCGACTCATGCCCTTGCCGCCGAATGGAACATCGGCCCCGGCCGCGAATTCGCTGGTCCCGCTGGGGGAGCCGCTCCCGGCCGGTTGATCGGACACGGGGGGACAGTACCGGTCAGGCTGCCTCGGAGTCCTCCGCCGGCCGGCGGAGGCTGAAGACGATTTCCTCCTCTTGGGCATTGTGCAGCCGTAGAACGGCGTAAAGCCCATAGAGCACCCGGCGCAACTCGATTACGTCGTCGTCTTCCATGGACTCGATCTCCAACATTCCGCGCAGATAGTGCACCTGACGCTCGATCTCGGCATGGGCCCGGGACAGGGCGGCCATCGGGTCGACGCCTCCGAGAGCGCGTGCGGCGAGTGGGTAGAGGCGTTGCTCCTCGGCTCGCTCGTGGGGCAGTTGCTCGAACTCCAGTCGAACGAGGAGGGTATGAACGGCTTCCAGGCTCTGGCCCGGGGTCAGGGTGTCGGCGGTGGCCCGGAGCTGGTCCGCGATCTCTTTCAGGTGCTGATGTTCGGCATGAAGTTCGTTGACTGTGGTGCCGTCGGTCAGGGCGAATGTCGGGCGGTGTCGGCGGAGCGGGATCGCCGCGGCCAGGGCGATCAACATGGCCAGTACGTCGATGCCTTCCTGCACGACAGCGCCGGCGACCGGGGTCAGCAAGCCGACTGCCGCCAGCAACATCGCCGCGAGCGACAGGCCCATTCCGGTGGCAGCGGCGGCCAACGCATAGCGGTGGGCACGCTGGGAGATGAGCATGGTGTCGGCCAGAGCATCCAAGCTGTCGGTCATCATCACGACCTGTGCCGCTTCCGACGACGCGC
>JAUYKX010000189.1 GCA_030699055.1 Candidatus Nanopelagicales bacterium | reverse complement strand
GCCAAGGGTGCGTTTCCCGACAGTCATCCGGCCAACCTGGGTATGCCCGGTATGCACGGGACTGTTCCGGCGGTCGGGGCGCTCCAGCGAACCGACCTGATCATCGCTCTGGGAACCAGGTTCGATGACCGGGTCACTGGGCAGTTGGCCTCGTTCGCTCCCGGGGCAACCGTGATTCACGCGGACATCGATCCAGCGGAGATCGGCAAGAACGTCCGCGTGGACGTCCCGATCGTCGGTGACGCCAAGGCGGTGATCACCGAGCTAATCGTCGCTTTGCGAGCCTTGCGAGAATCCGGCCGGGAAGGTGACTACGAAGCCTGGTGGGCGTCGCTCGATGAATGGCGGCGGACGTTTCCTCCCGGATACGAGGAGGCCCCGCCGGGTGAGATCGCACCCCAGGACGTGATCAGCCGCATCGGCCAGGTCGCCGGGCCCGATGCCTACTACGTGACCGGGGTCGGACAGCATCAGATGTGGTCATCGCAGTTCATCAAGTTCGAGCGCGCCGGTCACTGGCTCACCTCTGGTGGGCTCGGAACCATGGGCTACTGCGTTCCGGCCACGATGGGGGCGAAGGTCGGGGCCCCGGACAACGTGGTTTGGGGAATCGATGGTGACGGATCGTTCCAGATGACCAATCAGGAACTCGCCACCTGCACGATCAACGAGATCCCGGTCAAGATCGCGATCATCAACAACGGGACCTTGGGAATGGTGCGCCAGTGGCAGACGCTGTTCTACAACCAGCGCTACTCGAACACCGATCTGAACACCCATCGCTTCCCGGACTTCGTCAAGCTCGCGGAGGCCTACGGTTGTCACGGACTTCGGTGCGAGGATCCGGGCCAGGTTGATGCGACCATCGAGCAGGCCATGTCGCTCAACGATGCTCCGGTCGTCGTCGATTTTCAGGTCCACAAGGATGCGATGGTCTGGCCGATGGTGCCGGCCGGAACGAGCAACGATGCGATCACGATTGCGCGGGATCTCGCTCCCGCCTGGGACCGAGAGGAGTAGGAACTGATGTCACGGCACACGTTATCGGTCCTGGTCGAGGACAAACCCGGCGTTCTCACGCGAGTGGCGGCGCTGTTCTCCCGTCGTGGGTTCAACATCGAGTCGCTCGCTGTCGGTCCGACGGAGATTCCGAATGTGTCCCGGATGACGATTGTCGTCGGGGTGGCGGGGCTTCCGCTGGAGCAGGTGACCAAGCAGCTCAACAAGCTGATCAATGTGCTTAAGATTGTCGAGTTGGAACCTGAAGCGACGGTTGCCCGCGAGTTGATCCTGGTCAAGGTGAAGGTGGACCGCGATTCGCGGTCCCATGTGATCGAGACGGTCAACCTCTTCCGGGCCAAGGTGGTCGACGTGGCTCACGACACGGTGACGATCGAGGCCACCGGAAGTCGCGAGAAGCTGGAGGCGCTACTGCGGGTGCTGGAGCCGTTCGGCATTCGCGAACTCGTTCAGTCGGGCATCGTGGCCGTCGGGCGTGGCGGGAGGTCGATCACGGACCGGACCCGCAACGGCAGCTGATCTTCGACCGGCGGCTAGCATCACTGCGCATTCGAACAAGGGGTCTGAACCCACTAGGGGAGCTGAACTCACAAGGGAGTTGAACCAAATGGCGGAAATGTTCTACGAAGCTGACGCGGACCTCGATCTGATCCGCTCGCGCAAGGTCGCGATCCTGGGATACGGATCCCAGGGCCACGCCCATGCCCTGAATCTGCGGGATTCGGGCGTGGATGTCCGGGTCGGTTTGGCGGCGGATTCGCGAAGCCGGGCCAAGGTCGAGGCGGAGGGCCTGAGGGTTCTGACGCCGGCGGAGGCTTGCGCGGAAGCTGACGTGATCATGGTGCTGGTGCCTGATCCGGTTCAGCGCAAGCTGTACGAATCCGACATCGAGCCGAACCTGGTCGACGGGAACGCTCTGTTCTTCGCTCACGGGTTCAACATCAGGTTCGGTTTCATCAAGCCACCGGCTGGCGTGGACGTGTGCATGGTCGCCCCCAAGGGCCCCGGGCACCTGGTCCGGCGGGAGTACGTCGCCGGTCGCGGAGTGCCGGCCATCGTGGCCATCGAGCAGGACGCCACCGGACAGGCCTGGGATCTCGTCTTGTCCTACGCAGCCGCGATCGGCAGTCTGCGTGCGGGCGGTATCAAGACCACGTTCACCGAGGAGACCGAGACCGATCTGTTCGGCGAGCAGGCGGTGCTCTGTGGTGGCGCCTCCCAGTTGGTCATGACTGGCTTCGAGGTGTTGACGGAGGCCGGATATCAGCCTGAAGTCGCCTACTTCGAGTGCCTGCATGAGCTGAAGCTGATCGTCGATCTGATGTACGAGGGTGGTATCGCCAAGCAACGCTGGTCGGTTTCCGACACCGCTGAGTATGGCGATTATGTTTCCGGTCCTCGGGTGATCGATGAGCGGGTCAAGGAGAACATGCGGGCGGTGCTGGCCGATATCCAGTCCGGTGCGTTCGCCCGGCGGTTCATCGAAGACCAGGAGGCGGGTGGACCCGAGTTCGCCGAACTGCGCGATCGTGCGGAAGCTCATCCCATCGAGCAGACAGGGCGCGAACTTCGTCGTCTGATGTCGTGGGTTGATTCGCGCGACGACGACTACACCGAGGGCACCGCCGCCCGCTGAGGTTGCGTTAGGCGCGCAGAAACCCCGCTGAGCGCCGCCGAAAAGGCGGGCTCAGCGGGAGGAAGCTCAGACGGCCTCGAACGAGCCTTCCAAGCCGCCGGACATGGCACAGACGCGACCGTAACAACAACTGCGGTCGCGCATCGCCTCTGCCATTCCGGGCCACATGGCGGCTACTACGGGAGTTGGCTCCATTGGTACTGGCATGATCTATTCCTTTCGTCAGGGCGGGTGACCGGCGCCTTTCGTTTCCACTCTGGCACTGGCTGCGCTTTCGCGCCATACCCCAGGTTTCTGTTACCCCTCCCGGGAGGATTCAAACCGCCCGATCGGACGAACGGGTGACAGTCGTCGGGCTGGCAGGGTTCGGGGCCGCCGGATTCCAGGCCAGCCGTTGCGATTGCCGCAACACCCGGCTTGCAGGTGATCGCTTCCCACCGGCACCGGGAGAGAATGAGACCCGATGAAAGCCAAGACACCGAAGCTGCGGCGGGTGCCAGTAGACACTGGCTACCTGGCAGTGCGCGGAGTCGAAGAACTCCAATCAGACGCCGAGGAAATGGCCCAGTTATTCAAGGCGCGATACCCCGGCTGGGGAGTGTTCGGACTATCCGCGTACCACGCCGCCGACCGGGCGGCGATCGACGCATTGTGCGGCGATCAACTCAAGGCCTGGCCGGTGATCGCAGTGTTTCGGGTCGAAGACGTCGTAGCGGCAGGTCTGGAAGTTCACCGACCCCACCACACAGAAGAAAACCCCTACCATGGACTCAAGAAGTAAGGAGGCCGACATGCGATACACCAAAGACGGAACACCACTGGACCTATTTCTTGATCTTCAGGGAATGGACGAAACCGGTATGCCGTGGGGCTTTCTCAAAGACGCGTCAGACACCAGTCGCATCTACGAAGGCGCATGGATCACCGTCGGCAGCAGCACTGTTTACGCCGTCGCCCGAGTCATCGACATCGTGACCGAAGAAACCGGCGACATCGTGCATGTCCACCCACAACCAGGCCCCGGACAAAACTGGCTGCACCTACTGCCGGCCACTGCCGCCGCCAGCTGACCCGCGCGGCGGTTGTATCAGCCCATCGGCGAAGCCCGGTCGCCGGGCGCGAGCTGGGAGCGTGGGTCAGTAATGCTGGGGTCTGCGTTGGGTTTGGTTGACTTGTTGGGTTTGAGTTTCTAGGTGGCTTGTGGGGTGGTTCGGAGTATCTCGAATTCGATCGGGGTTAGTCCGCCGAGGCCTTGTTGGCGGCGTCGGCGGTGGTAGGTGCGTTCGATCCAGACGATGATGGCCAGTCGTAGCTCTTCGTGGGTTTTCCAGCGTTTGCGGTTGAGAACGTTCTTCTGCAGCAGTGAGAAAAACGACTCCATGGCCGCGTGGTCGGCGTCTGCGGCCACTCGGCCCATCGATCCGTTCATGCCCGCCGTGGTCAGGGCGTTGGTGAACGCCCTGGACCGAAATTGGGCGTGGTCGGTGTGCAGTACGCAACGGCGGGGTTCGCGCAGGCTGGTGGCGTTTCGCAAAGCCGCCAGGGCCAAAGACGAACTCGTGCCCGAGTCCATCGAGTAGCCGACAATTCTGTTGGAACAGGCGTCCTTGATCGCGCACAGGTACAACTTGCCCTCATCGGTGGGATGTTCGGTGATATCGGCGAACCACAAGCGGTTCAAAGCCGAGGCCCTGAAGTCACGTTCGACCAGATCATCGTGAACCGCCGGGCCAAGAATCGGGCCCGCACCCCGTCGGGGGTGAATGGACGAACGGATCCGGGCCACCCGGCACAAACGCTGAACCCGACTGTCCCCGGCCCGGATCCCGCGCTCGGCCAGCTCGTCGGCGATCAGCCGATACCCGAACTCCGGATCCCCGTCATGGACGTGCAACGCCGCGTCGATCAGGTGCGCATCAGCCCAATCACGGTCACTGACCGGCCTCGCCCGCCACTTGTAGTACGCCTGCTTGGAAAAACCCAATACCCGACAAGTCAAACCCACCTCGATCCCGTCAGCGGCACAATCGGACACCAACGGGTACATCATTTTGGGAGAGCCTCCCGGGCGAAGAATGTCGCCGCCCGACGCAAGATCTCGTTCTCCTGCTCCAGAACCCGGTTACGTTTACGGATCTCACGCAACTGCTCGGACTCGACCGGCGACACCCCCTGGACCAACCCGTCCTCGATATCGGCCCGACGCAACCAATTGTGCAAACAACCCTCCGAGATACCGAAATCACGCGCGACCTGCGCGATCGGATACTCCCGCTTACGCGCCACCGCCACCACATCACGGCGGAACTCTTCAGGAAACGCCTTCGGCATGACAACCATCCTTTCAGCGAGGCAACAACCTCACACTACGGAGTCAACCGAACACAATGCAAGCCCCTTGTCATCGCGGTAAAGAAGGTAAAACTCCCTCATGTAGAAGACATTGCGCCGGGGGAAACCGCTGATTCCCGGAGACCCCGCCAGCAGGTCATTGGACAATTGTTCGGCGACGTGGGTAGGTGAGTATTGATCAGTGTCACGCACCCAAAGACGTCTCGGCGCGTTCGGGTCGCGCGAAATAGTAGCCCTGCGCCAGATGGCAACCCATGCCCCGCAGCAACGTCGCCTGTTCGGCTGATTCCACTCCCTCGGCAACCACCGTCAATCCCAAATGATTGCCGAGCCGAGCCACCGTGCGGACAACCGCGGCTCCGACGGAGTCGTCAACGATGGGGTCAACGAATGCCTTGTCAATCTTTATCTCATCGACTCGCATACTGCGCATCTGACTCAACGACGAGTAGCCGGTGCCGAAATCGTCAATCGCCACTCGTACACCCACACGCTTCAATTCCTCGATCGACGCCGAACCGGGAGCGTGCGCGTCGAAGAATTCTGACTCCGTCACTTCCAGCACGATGTCTTCGGCGGCCAGGTCATTGTCTGAGATTGTGGCGGCGACGATGTCGGGAAAATCACCGTTGGCGAGTTGGCGATTTGCCACGTTGATGCTCATCGAATGACGCGCCTCACCAGGCTGCGCGCGCCCTTGCCAGGTGGCGAGGTCGGCACATGCTTGCCCGAGTACCCAGCGTCCGACGTCAACAATGAGGCCGGTCGCTTCCAGTCGAGGAACAAACACGATCGGTGAGACGACCCCGTGGCCCGGTCGATCCCAGCGCAACAAGGCCTCAGCCCCCACCACATTTCCTGACTGCAAGTCGACAATGTGTTGATACACGAGGAACAATTCCCGCGCCGCGAGGGCTCCATGTAGCGCCGTGTCAATGTCAAACCGCTCGATGGCCATGCTGCGAATCTGCGTGTCGTACACCTGCACGCGCGATCGCCCGAGTTGTTTTGCCCGGTTCATCGCCGCACCGGCGTCCCGTAGGAAGTCGGCAGCGGTACTGCGGCTGCCATCGTCAGCGGCCACCCCGGCACTGACCGACAAGACAATCTGGTTAGGCCCAAGGTCACAAGGATCATCAAACGCCTTCACAACGGCCTCGCCGACTGCCGTGACGTCCTGCGTGGGATTCATGCATACGATGGCGAAACTGTCCCCGGTGAAACGCGCGACGATGTCATCGGGACCGGCACATGCACGCAACCGATCCGCCACAATCACCAGGGCGCTGTCTCCTACAGCCAACCCCAGACTGTCCTGAACGGCGCGAAAGTCGTCAATGTTGGCCAAGAGCACTCCGGAAAAACGCTCAAACCGGTGATCACTGGTGAGGACACCATCCAGGTACTCATGCAAGAACGTCCGATTAGGCAAACCAGTGAGGTCGTCGAAATTTGCCTGCCGATACAACCGTTGTTCCATCGCCGTACGTTCGGAAATATCACGAACGATGGCGACATAGCGCACATCCGCCCCGCTTTCGCGAGCGCTAATCGACCACTC
>JAUYKX010000180.1 GCA_030699055.1 Candidatus Nanopelagicales bacterium | reverse complement strand
TTTACACGATCCTTATGTGGCCTGTCGTGTTCCGGGGCTTGTTTCGGCAGCTACGTGGAAACAGGACATGGGCCAAGACGGCTAGGGAAGCGGGGGCGACGCAGATCGAGGGTTAACCATCATCGGCGTCGGTGTTCGCTGACTCCTTCGCGTGGGATGTGAGCACTCGCCGACTCCGGTCTCGCCTTTCCGGACCGATATAACGAACATGCCGAGTCGGCGATCTGCGTTCAACCCCCTCGAATCCGTGCGGCTCCGTCGCAGACGTGTGCGGCCGATCAGCCTGAGTCTTGGTTGATTCCGCGGTAGCGACGAGCGGCTCGTCCCGGGAGGGATAGTTCAACTTGCCCGTCCGATAGCCAGCAACCTCAAGCACGGCGTTTCGGCTGAACCCAGGCCCGAACGGGGTGGGCGCCGCGTCCCCGAAAGCAATGTTCTCGAGAGCGGCAACGATGCGAGGCGTGGCGTAGCCGTCGCCGTAGGGGTTGGCTTCGACTAACTCCTCCCGGAATCGAACCCCCGCTTCCGAAGTACTCGCGTCCAGTATTCGAAGCGCCGCCTTCGCGATAGCTGATGGATCCGTGCCGACCAACTCCAGGGTTCCTGCTTCGACCCCCTCGACTCGCTCCGTCGACTCCCTCGTCACCAGGACCGGAGTCCCCAGAGATGGCGCCTCTTCCTGAATGCCGCCCGAGTCGGTCACGACCAGGGTGGCGCGCCGGAGTAAGCGCGCGAATTGACAGTATCCCAGGGCATCAGTCAGGAGAACGTTCGGAAGATTTTCAAGGACGGGAGTGATCTGGCGGCGCACTAACGGATTCGGGTGAAGGGGAATGACCAATGTCGCTTCAGGGCGTTGATCGAGAATCAGGCGCAAGCCCAGGGCAATCTCGCCAATCCCCTGCCCCCAGCTTTCCCGCCGATGGGCGGTTGCCACTATCAGCGGGCCGGCACGTTGTTCGAGAAACGCTTCGATCTGCTCGTCCTCGCCACCGGCAGGGCGGTTCGCCGCCCACACGAGGGCGTCGATGCCGGTGTTTCCCGTGACGAAGATCCGATCTGCCGAAATTCGCTCACGCACCAGTTGTTCCATGCTGTGGACGGTCGGCGAGAAATGCAGGCAGGCAAGTCGGGCGATGATCTGGCGATTTAGTTCCTCGGGAAATGGGGACCGGGTGTCGCCGGTGCGCATTCCCGCCTCGACGTGCATCACCGGAATTCGAGACTGTACTGCCGCCACAGCGCCGGCCATCGCGGTGGAGGTATCGCCATGCACGAAAGCCACCATCGAATTGGGGTGATCGCCACTCGAATCCTTAGCCCGGAGCCCTTCGATGACGTCGGACACTCCGGCGATCACGCCCGAAACCAGCGAGTTGAGCGATTGGAGACTGGCCCCGATCCCCAGATCGAAGTCGGGCCGAATTCCCGCGATGTTCAGCACCGGTTGAACCATGTCCCGATGTTGCCCGGTGTTGATGACCACGACATGGAAGCGAGGGTTCTGCCGGAGTTGGACAATCAGTGGCAAGCACTTGATCGCTTCGGGTCGTGTCCCCAGGATCACCACCACATCGAGTCGATCATCTTCACAACGAAGGACCATGCCGCTCATCATGGCTCACCCGCCGACGGCAACACCCTTTATGTTCTGCGCGTTTCGCGGTGTCTGATTCTCAACATGGCTGTCCTACCCCTGTGGACGCCCGACGACTACCGGGCCTGGAGCAACCCGTGGGCGCCGTGTTCGGCGTCCCACATCACATGGGACACGAAGGGGTAGGTGCCCGCCTCGGGCAGCACGAGTTCGACATAGCCGCCCTGAGCGGCCAACAGGCCCAAGACCTGACTGCCCCCGGGACGGTCCCGAGCAGGCGACAGCGCCAACCTGCCCTCCTGGAACACCGCGTCGAACTGCCCGCCAATGACGTGAAATGCGCTCGGTCGATCGGGGCCGGCGTCGAGTACCCAGATCCGGATCCGTCGTCCGACGGGCGCCACCAGCGGCCGGTAGTCGTACTGGTTGACATAGCCGTTGAAAACAACGGCGTCGGGCCGTTGGGCCTCGATCTTGTCCAGGTCGACCACGCCTCCGTTCGGCCCGAGATACAGCTCCGACTGAACAAGTAGGTATTCGGCCGCCACCGGCGGCAGGTCCGGCGGATCGATGATCACGGCCCCGAACAATCCGTTGGCGATATGGGCCGACATCGGCATCGTGCCGCAGTGGTACATCCAGATGCCGCTGAGCCGAGCCGTGAAGCGGTAGCGGAGCGACTCGCCGGGATTGATGGTTCGCATCGGCCGATCCGGGGCGAGGGAGCCGGCGTGGAAGTCAATCGAATGCCCCATCGTGCCGTCGTTGACGAAAGTGATGTCGAAGACATCCCCGACCCGCCCACGCAAGACCGGTCCGGGGGCCGAACCGTTGAAGGTCCACAAACGCTGGGTGACGCCCGGCGCAATTTCCCGTTCCACCTCCTGCACGGTCAAGGTCATCCGATGTACGCGGCGGTCGGGGGCCGGGGAAAGACGAGCGTCCCGGGCTTGAAATCCCGGTCCCGGACTGGCGCCGAAATCGATATCGGCTGGTGGGTCGACGGGTTGGTCGGAGGCGTGATCGGCCGACGAGTGAGACGAATGCCGGCCAGCCTCCGCGTTGGCGTCCCCCGTCGGATTCACCGTCAGGACCATTCCCATCTGACGATGGCCGACGATCGAACACCAGCCCTCGAGTCGACCGCCGATGATCCCCACATCGAGCTTCGTGCTCTCGCCCGGCATCAGCCGACCGGAGTTCGCGCCGTTGGCGAAGACCAGGTCATGGACCATGTCATCGACGTTGACCAATTCGATCACCAGCCGATTGCCGGTGGGCACGTCGATGACGTCCGGGAGGAATCGCATGTGGGCCGCTTCGACCCGAACCGTTGTGGTCTCCCCGGTGGCGACCGTCGATGACGAACTACCCACTCCGGTCGCTCGGCCGATTGACATCGGGTCGGCGGCGATGGCAGCGGTCACAGCCAGCACGACCACCGCAACCCCCAGTCCGACCCCCCCGG
>JAUYKX010000146.1 GCA_030699055.1 Candidatus Nanopelagicales bacterium | reverse complement strand
GAGCTGGTCGAGATTAACCAGCAGGATGTGGTTGCGGCCGAGGCGGCGGGCACGGCGCCGGGACTGCTCGACCGGCTCACTCTGACTCGCGATCGGCTGCAGGACATTGCTAATGCCGTTCGCCAGGTTGCCGAGCTGGATGACCCGGTGGGGGACATCATCCGCGGATACCGACTGCCCAACGGGCTACGGATCCGACAGGTTCGAGTGCCGCTGGGTGTGATCGGAATGATCTACGAGGCAAGGCCGAACGTGACGGTGGATGCGGCGGCGCTGGCCCTGAAGAGTGGAAACGCCGTGCTGCTGCGCGGATCGGCGTCAGCGTATGAATCGAACCGGGCGCTGGTGGAGGTCATGCGAAAGGCGCTGGCCTCGACGGCGATTCCGCCCGATGTGATTCAGCTCGTTCCCGGTCGAACTCATGCCGCGGTAGAGGAACTCATGCGAGCGCGGGGGCTGGTGGACGTGATCATTCCCCGAGGCGGGGCCTCCCTGATTCGCAGTGTGGTGGAAGGGTCCACCGTGCCGGTTATCGAGACCGGCGTGGGCAATTGCCACGTATACGTCGACGCCGCAGCCGATGTCGGGATGGCCACCCGAATCCTGCTCAATGCCAAGGTTCAACGCCCCAGTGTGTGCAATGCCGCTGAAACCGTGCTCGTGCATCGCGAGGTGGCGGCCGACTTCTGGCGGGTCGCGCTTCCGGCGCTGACTGAGGCCGGGGTGCGCCTTCACGGCGATCCGGCGGTCATGGAAGTCGGTCGGCAGGCGGGCGTGTCGGTGGTGCCGGCAACCGACGAGGATTGGGCTGCGGAGTACTACTCGTTGGACCTGGCCGCGCGGGAGGTGGCGGACATCGGCGAAGCGATTGATCACATCCGACGCTGGTCCAGCGGTCACACCGAGGCGATAATCACCGACTCCGTGGCGGCCTCCACGCGTTTTCTCTCCGAGGTTGATTCAGCGGCGGTGATGGTCAACGCATCGACCCGGTTCAGTGATGGCGAGCAGTTCGGCTTCGGTGCCGAGATCGGCATTTCCACCCAGAAGCTTCACGCTCGCGGGCCGATGGGCCTGCGGGAGCTGACCAGCGCGAAATTCATCGTCATCGGTTCCGGTCAGATACGGGAGCCGGCGAATCCGGAACCCCAGTGAATCCGTCCGGCAGACCCCGCGTCGGAGTGATGGGTGGAACGTTCGATCCGATACACGTTGGGCATCTGGTTGCCGCGTCGGAGGTCGCGGATCAGCTGCGGCTGGATCAAGTGATCTTCATTCCTGCCGGGGAGCCCTGGCAGAAGGCCGATCGCCCGGTCAGCGACGCCGAGCACAGGTACGCCATGACGGTGTTGGCCACCGGCGCGGACCCAAGGTTCTTTGTCAGTCGACTGGAAATTGACCGTTCGGCGCCGACGTATTCGGTGGACACCTTCAGAGACCTGCATGAAATCCATCGATCCTCTGATCCGGAGTGGTTTCTGATCGCCGGCGCTGACGTGCTGGCAGGAATCGGTACGTGGCGGGAGCCGGAGGCTCTGGTCGAGCTGGTCCAATTGGTGGCGGTCAATCGGCCCGGTCACGTCCTGCCCGGCGGGGGGCCGTTGTCGCCCGATCGCATCGCTGTCGAAATGCCCGGCCTGGGGATCTCGTCGAGCGATTGTCGGGAACGGGTGAGGTCAGGTCGGTCGATCGCCTATCTGGTTCCCCAGGAGGTTGCGACGTACATCGACAAGCACGGTCTCTACCGGGGAGGTGCCTCTTGAGCCGCCGCGTTGTGGTGGGTTTGGGATTGTTGAGCCTGGTTATGGTTGCGGTGCTACTGGCCGTGGTCGCTCGAACCCACCCCGCTTCGGTCAACCCGAATCCGACAGCGACCTCGAAGCCCCCCTTGGATCAGCAGGCGATGTTGATCGGTGTGCGCGGGCGGGATGGTCAGGTGGCCGATGTGGCCGTGATCCGAGCAAGGGTGGTCGGGTCCGAGGTTTCGGGCAGCTTGCTCGAGTTACCGCCCGGGCTCGGCCTGGCCTTCGCCGATGCGGCACCGGGGGTATCGGTGCCGGAAGTGTCAGCCCCGGGAGGAACGGTGCCGGAGGTATCGGCACCGGGAGAGGCGGCGCAACCGGATCCGCTCAAGGCGACGATCACGCTGGCTGACTCCGGAGGGGATGCCCCACAGGCAGTTCAGTCGCGGGTGGCGGCTCAGTTGGGAATTGAGATCCCCAACGGGTTGATTCTCGACCGGTTGGCTTTCGCCGCGCTGGTTGATGCGGCGGGTGGCGTCACCGTCGATGTTCCCCGACCGATCTACGGGAAGGGGCCAACCGGCAAGCGGGCGCTACTGTTTCCGGCGGGAGTTCAGCAACTTCAGGGCCCGGCCGCCGCCGATTACGCCGCGTTCCTCGGCCCGGGTGAGAATCAATCCGAACGTATGGTCCGGTTTTCCCAGGTGTGGAGCCAGGTTGTGGCCGGGCTACCGTCGGATGATTCCCGGATGCGAAATGTGATCGGAAGTCTCGGTTCGCTGGCTCGGAACTCCACGACCGTAGGTGTCATGTCGGAGATTCTTCTTCGATATCAGCGGGCCCAGCGGGAACAGACCCTGCTGACCGGGTCCTTGCCCGCGCGCGCTGTCGGGACGGGAAAACTCGCGGTGTTCACGCCGGATCCCGTGGCTACGGTTGCTATTTCTCAGCGTTTGTTTCCGGGTCTGCAGGCGATTCCCGGGGTCGATGGGGTCGCCCCGCGAGTCCGACTGGTCGGGGCCGGGGCGGATTCCGATCAGTTGGTCGAGTTGTCACGCCGACTGTCGGACGCCAAGGTCGAGGTGGTGTACGGAGGTTTCGCTGCGGCTCAACCCAAGACGATCGTGTTCGGACCGAGGAAGGGAACGGGGCTGGTTGTGGCGCGGGATTTGACATCGGATCTGGGGTTGCCGGAGGTCGAAGTGAAGGTCGACCAAACGAAAGCCGCCGGTGTGACCGC
>JAUYKX010000127.1 GCA_030699055.1 Candidatus Nanopelagicales bacterium | reverse complement strand
CCGGTCGGGGTTGACGCTGTTGACCAAGGCGACGGGGTAAACCTCGGAAAGGTCGCGGGCCAACGTCAGGCAGTCGTCGAAATTGCCCCGGACCTGCAGAAGCTTGGCCCCGTGGACCAAAGCTTGGGCGAGCTTGCCCATCGCGATCTTGCCATCGGGCACGAGCACCGCACAGATCATCCCCGCGCGCACGGCGTATGCCGCCGCCGATGCACTGGTATTGCCCGTCGATGCGCAGATGACGGCTCGGGCCTGGGATTCGGCGGCCTTCGAGATGGCCACGGTCATTCCTCGGTCCTTGAAAGAACCGGTCGGATTGGCCCCCTCGACCTTCAGCCACACATCACAACCGGTCATTTCGCTCAGCACGTCAGCGTGAACCAGCGGCGTCCCACCCTCCCGAAGAGTGATCACCGGAGTCGCCGCGGTCACCGGCAACCACGGGCGGTATTCCTCGATAATCCCCCGCCAGACATGTGAGGGGCCCGGAATCGGGCTGGGCAGGTTGTTCACGAGCCTTCCTCTCCTTCGACCCGCATGACGCCGACGACCTGCTCAACACAGTCGAGCTCCCGCAGGTTCTCGACTGTTGCCGCCAAGTCGGACTCGCGAGCCAGGTGAGTGCGGATGACCAGCACCGCCCCACCGTCTCGCTGATCCTGGCGCACCGTCTGGATCGACACGTCGTGAGTGGCGAAGGAACCGGCGACACTGGCGAGCACTCCGGGACGATCCAACACATCCAGAATCAGCGTGTAACGGGTTCGAACCATGGATATCGGCCGGATTTCGAGTCCGGCATAGGGCCGCGTCCATCCCGGCCTGCTGCCGGTGGTCCGATTGCGGGCTGCCGACACGATGTCTCCGAGCACTGCGCTGGCCGTGGGCTGACCTCCCGCTCCGGCGCCGTAGAACATGACCTCGCCAGCCGCCTCCGCCTCAATGAAGACGGCGTTGAACGCGTCGCGCACGCTGGCCAGGGGATGACTGTGCGGCACCATCGCCGGATGCACTCGCACCACCAGGCCCGCTTCGTCATCAGTCAACTCGGCGACCGCCAGCAACTTGACGACAAAGCCCATTCGACGGGCTGCCGACATATCCGCCGCCGTTATTCCGGTGATGCCCTCCCGATGAACGTCGTCGATCGTCACCCGCGTGTGGAAGGCCAGGGTGGCAATGATGGCGGCCTTGGCGGCAGCATCGAAACCCTCGACATCAGCCGTCGGATCGGCCTCGGCGAAACCCAGGGCCTGTGCCCGCGACAGCGCCTCCTCGTAGCCCATCCCCTCCTCACCCATCTTGGTGAGGATGTAGTTGGTCGTCCCGTTGACGATTCCCAGCACCCGCCTGATCCGGTCGCCTCCGAGCGACTGGCGTAACGGGAGCAGCAGGGGAACTCCCCCGGCGACACTGGCCTCGTAGAACAGATCGACCCGCGCCCGATCGGCCGCCTCATTGAGTTCGGCGCCGTGGCTGGCCAGCAGGGCCTTGTTCGCCGTGACGATGGACGAGCCGTGACTCATGGCCGACAGGATCAAGGAACGGGCGGGCTCGATTCCGCCGATCAACTCCACGACGACATCGCTATCCGGCCGATTCACCAGGGCTTCGGGATCGTCCGTGATCAGGTCGGCGGGGATGCCCGGTCGATCTCGTTTACGGTCACGGACGGCTACGCCGGCGAGCTCCAGCGGCTCACCAACCCGAGCAGCCAGGTCGGCGGAATTGGCTAGGAGAATCCGAGCGACCTCGGCGCCGACAGTTCCTCCACCAAGCAGGGCGACTCTCACGCGCCTACTCTGTCACGCCTTGACTGTCGTTGCCCTCAGGGCCGTTGCGAGCGAAGCCCTCGCGGCCGCCGGATGGCGACGGCTCATCGAGGCCGGCATCGAGGGCCAGCAGGTCTTCCACTGTCTCTCGGCGCAGGACCACCTGCGCTCGCCCTTCACTAACGGCCACCACACCGGGGCGCGGGACCAGGTTGTAGTTGGACGCCATCGCCCGGCAGTAGGCACCGGTGGCGGCCACGGCGAGAACATCCCCCACGGCCAGATCGGAGGGCAACCAGCAGTCCTTGATCACAATGTCGCCACTTTCACAGTGCTTACCCACCACCCGACACAACATGGCCTCCGCTTCGGAAACACGGGAGGCCAAGGTGACCGTGTACTCGGCGTCGTAAAGCGCCGGGCGGATGTTGTCGCTCATGCCCCCGTCCACCGAGACGTAAGTACGAATCTCACCGCCGTCCAATTCCACCGGCTTCACAGTGCCCACCGTGTAGGCGGTCACCATGGAAGGCCCGATCACCGCCCGCCCAGGTTCGAACATCAACTCGGGAGACGGCAGGTCGTGGTGCTCGCAGTCCTCGACGACCCAACCGCGCACCTGGCGGGCAAACTCGGGCAACGCCAGAGGCTGATCCGCCGGGAGATACTTGATCCCGATCCCGCCGCCCAGATCGAGATGGGTGGTCGTCACCCCCAGCTCATCTCGCACGAGGGCCATGAAGGCAACGACCCGGCGGGCAGCCAACTCAAACCCGTCCGGCACGAAGATCTGGGATCCGATGTGAGAGTGAAACCCCAGTAGCCGCAGATCAGGCACGTCGACCACCCGCCGGGCCGCCTCCAGCGCATCGCCAGCGGCGATGGAGAAGCCGAACTTCTGGTCCTCGTGCGCCGTGGCGATGAACTCGTGGGTGTGAGCCTCCACCCCGACGGTCACCCGAATGAGAACCGGCTGGACTCGGCCGACTTCGTTGGCGCAGAACGCGACTTTGGCGATGTCTTCGAACGAGTCGATGACGATCACTCCGACATCGGCGGCGATCGCCGCCCGGGTCTCGTCAACCGACCGATTGCTACCGTGCATGATCAAGTGACTTCCGGGAACACCAGCGCGCACAGCGCACGCCAACTCGCCGCCGGTCGACACATCGATTCCCAAACCCTCGGCGAAGGCCCAGCGGGCGACTGTGACACTGAGAAACGCCTTGGCTGCGTAGTACACGTTGGGGCTATCAGAGGTTGATGAATCGGCCCCGGCGCCGAACCCCTTCCGGAACTGACGGGCCCGCGACCGGAAGTCAGCCTCATCGAGCACGAACAAGGGCGAGCCAAAATCGGTCAACAACTGCCGGATGTCGCATCCGCCGATAACCAACGAACCCGAGGCGGCGTCGCGCTCCGCGGTGCGGGGCCAAATACCCGGGTCCAGCTCGGACTGACCATCCGGAGCGGGAACCCGCATCGATGTCTCCGAATTGGAGGTGAATTCACCGTGCCGAGGACCGGCGGGATGCGCGCGCATGAGTCGCAAGGCTATTGGGCGTCAGCCAGCCGCGCCCGGTCGCACCGGCACTACATCCGCTCGGGCGCACTTACCCCAAGCATCAGCAGTCCATTGGCCAAGGTCTGTCGTGATGCCGCGCAAAGCCACAGGCGGGCGATGTCGGTCGAGGTCAAAGGATCATCACCCCGGGGAAGCACGCGGCACTCGTCGTAGAAACGGTGGAACGCGGTAGCCAGAGATTCAAGGTAACGGGCGACCCGGTGTGGCTCGCGCAACTCGGCGGCGCCGGCGACCACGCGCGGAAAATCATTGAGGGCGGTCAGCAACCTCATCTCGCGCTCATGCGTGAGCAGCGCCGGATCGAACGCGATCGGCCCATGCCGCCAGTCGATGTCGAGGTCCGTCGCGTGGGCCAGCACTGAACTGATGCGGGCATGTGCGTATTGGACGTAGTAGACCGGGTTGTCATTGGTGCGCCGGACCAGCAGGTCCAAGTCCATGCTGAGCGGCGAATCGGCCGGGTAGCGGATCAGCGTGTAACGGGCCGCGTCCACCCCCACCTCGTCCA
>JAUYKX010000115.1 GCA_030699055.1 Candidatus Nanopelagicales bacterium | reverse complement strand
TCGGTGACACGGTTCTCTCGCGGAGTGCCATTCTCGGTGCCGCGACCTCGGTCGCGGAGCGTGTGGCGCAGGCCGATCGGGTTGCCGTATTGGCAACTCCCACAGCAAAAACGATCCTCGCCGTCGTCGGAGCATTGATTGCCGGCGTCACTGTTGTGCCGGTCCCGCCGGACTCGGGGAAGGCTGAGCGAGAGCACATTCTGCGTGACTCCGGTGCTCAGGCGTGGCTCGGCGAAACGGACGAACACTGAGAAGGCTTGCCCGTAGTTCCCGTCCGATTGCACGCTCGCTCGTGGCACAGCTATCCCGAACCGGCACCACAGTCCACAGCGTTCGTCCTGTACACGTCCGGAACTACCGGCCCACCGAAGGGTGTTCTGCTCAGTCGCTCGGCCATCGCAGCCGGGATCGACGCGCTCGGCGAGGCCTGGGACTGGACGTGGCGAGACACGCTGGTGCACGGGCTTCCGCTCTTCCACGTGCACGGACTGATTCTCGGAATCCTCGGCCCCCTCCGGATCGGCAGCCGGGTGATCCACACCGTCAAGCCGACGCCGGAAAACTACGCACGGGCCGAAGGCTCCCTCTACTTCGGTGTCCCCACCGTCTGGTCGCGTATCGCCGAGGACGAAGAAGCGGCCAGGGCGTTGTCCGGTGCCCGACTTCTGGTTTCCGGTAGCGCGCCTCTTCCTGTGCCGGTCTTCGAAAAGCTGCGTGAGCGAACAGGATTGACGCCAATCGAGCGTTACGGCATGAGTGAGACGATGCTGACCCTGAGCACGCGTTTCGACGGCGAACGACGCCCGGGGTGGGTCGGCGTGCCGCTGCGCGGTGTCGAGACTCGTCTTCGTGACGAGAAGGGCAACGACGTGCCACACGACGGCGAGAGCATCGGCGGCCTACAAGTACGCGGGCCGATGCTTTTCGACGGCTACTTGAACCGTCCAGACGCAACCGCCGAGTCCTGGACGGAGGACGGCTACTTCAAGACCGGTGATGTCGCCGTCATCGACGAGGGTGGGTTCCACCGAATCGTCGGCCGCGAATCCATCGACTTGATCAAGACCGGCGGATTCAGAGTCGGCGCCGGTGAGATCGAGACCGCCATCCTCGGGCATCCCTCGGTCTCCGAAGTTGCGGTGATCGGTGTCCCCGACGCCGACCTGGGGCAGCGGATCATCGCCGTCGTAGTCCGAAAGGCCGGGAGTCCTGAGGTCACCGAAGCTGAATTGGTCGAGTTGGTCGGGGCAGAGTTGTCGGCGCACAAGCGTCCCCGTGAGGTTCGCTTAGCCGAGACACTGCCGCGTAACGCGATGGGCAAGGTCCAGAAGCGCGAGCTGTTCTGAGCCGATCGGTTTGCTGAAAAGTCGCTGCGACGCTTGAATGTTCGTGAATTCAGCCGACCTGTCCCGGAATGTGGGCTCGCCGGTTCTTGGATGATTCAGTGCTAGTTGGAATTTCTGTGTTCTTGGCTACACTACCGCCCGGTAGGGATAGCTCCAGTCGCACGCATGCCGTCGGTATGCCCCAGTGCGAGTGGCCTCGGAAGGGCAGATTTCATGGCGGGCGGACGGCATTCGAGTCCTGACAGCGGGCGGTCGATCGGGTTCTACGCAGTGGGTGGGTTGGTTGCCGTCGCGGTAGTCGCCACCGGGGTGGTGGTCTTCAAGGCAACACAGTCCGATTCCTGCGAGAGCGTCGACGAGTACTCGCTGGCAGCAGATCCTGCGATCGCGCCTGCGGTCACGGAGATCCTCGCAGAATCGTCGCCGGAGCAGACGGGCTGCTCGCGGATCACGGTCACCTCTGCGCTGCCCGGCGACGTTGCGGGAACTTTGGGTAAGGGCGTCGACGCTCCGGACATGTGGATACCGGATTCGACAGCGTGGGTCGGCAAAGCTGCATTGACGGCCAAAGGGCCGGTGGCTGCCGCGGGAGGTTCGATCGCCACCTCGCCTGTTGTTCTTGCCTCCGGCGGTGGCGAACAGTTTGCCAGTTGGCTCACCGCGCTACAGGTCCCCGATCTCGCGCTGGGCAATCCGTTGTTCACCGGGGTTGCATCGGCGCCCATTCTCGGAGCTCTCGCGGAGACCGGCGCCACCTCCGAATCGGTTCGAACGGCCCTCGTACCCCATGCCCAAGCGGAGAGTGTTCGTACCGAAGATCAGCCGGTAGGACAGAAGATGCTCACCGAATTGGTCAGCTCCGGGAAGGTCGGTGTTTCGACCGAGCAACAGGTCGTCGAGTTCACGAAAGCCGAGTCGAAGATTTCCGCGACAGTGCCGGCGACGGGAACCATGATCATGGATTACCCCCTGGTGGTGAGTGCTTCGGCACCGGATCGGCACTACGCCGCAGCCAAGAAGAGTGACGCCATCGCCGACTTGCTGCACAGTGAATCTGCACAGGAAGTTCTGACACGCAACGGTTTCCGTACTTCCGGCGGTGGGGCCGTCGAAGGTGGCGTCGGTGACGTCACGGCACTGACCGTGTCCGAACAGTCGGTGGCAGATCAAACACTGGGTGC
>JAUYKX010000111.1 GCA_030699055.1 Candidatus Nanopelagicales bacterium | reverse complement strand
TAGTGGGTTGGGATCTCGGCGCCCGGAACTGGGGCGTTCGGATGGCGATCGGGGACTATCAGACCGGAACCGACACCGCGTTCCCGGTCGGCGTCTTCTTGGCCGGAGCTACTGTCTGCCATCATCACGGGCGCACATTAGCCCCCGCAGGCTGCGACACCCCTGACTGACCTGGCACGATCGGAGCCGTCACCGACGGCGAGTTGCGACTTCGCCGCCCGGCCGACCTGTCCCGAAGTCCGGAAGGCACCGTCACAGGAGGAATCCGTGCAGAATCTCCCAGTGCGCATCATCGCGCCGATCATCTCCATGGGTGCGACGTTCCTCGCCCGCAAGGGGCTGACTTACGTCTACAAAACCCGAACCGGGCACGAACCGCCTCAGGCTGAGGACCGCGACGTGTCCTTGATTCGAGTGATCGGCTGGGCCGCGACCACAGCCGTGGTCTCGGCGGTGATCGAGGTGACTATCACTCGGATAGCTTCATCCTGCGATTCGGCCAATCAACTTGAAGCGGCACCGGGCTCGTCTGCGACAGGCTGAAGTCGCCAGCCGGAGCAGCCAGAGGCCAGGCTGATCAGCGGCCAGGCCAATCCGTCCTGATCCCGCTTGGGTTCAAGCGCACTCAGAGCACACCGGCAGGCCGTCTTCCCACTTGGCAAGTTGGCTCCGATGATGAACGAGGAAGCACTCAGCGCAAGTGAACTCGTCCTCCTGGCGCGGAAGCACCCTTACGGTCAGCGACTCCGACGACAGATCCGCTCCGGGTAACTCCAAGCTCTCGGCTAGTTCCGTCTCATCGACGTCGACGGTTGCCGCGGCGGAGTCGTTCCGCCGCGCCTTCAGCTCTTCCAGGCTGTCCTCGGCCAACTCCTCGTCCGTCTTGCGCGGCGCATCGTAATCGGTCGCCATCGTCTCCCACCCGCATAAGTCGCATTCGTGATCACGTAGGCCACGCGATCCTTCTCGCCGTCCAACAACTCGGCGCGGCCAATTCATCCCAGGTGACCCAGGTTGGCGTGCGATTGTGCCTCACGTTGCCTGATGGTCGCAACGGGGGTGGCCCCTTCCGGTCGGTCGAGCCGGATCCAGACTGGGAAATGACCGGACAGTTAGCGAATCCGGGGACGTCGAAATGCCGTGGGGGACCGATTGTGGTCTTCTTGATCCATGCCCATGTATGCGCTCGGAGATCGTTCGCCCACGATTCACCCCACCGCCTTCATTCACCCTGACGCGGTACTGATCGGCGACGTGCGAGTGGGCACGGAGTCGTCAATCTGGCCGACGGCAGTGCTGCGAGGAGACCACGGCGCGATAGTGATTGGTGATCGGTCGTCCGTTCAAGACGGAACGATCATTCACTGCACGTCAACCCTCGACACAATCGTCGGAAACGGCTGCACGATCGGACACAACGCCCACTTGGAAGGCTGCACGGTTGAAGACGACAGCCTGGTCGGATCCGGTTCGGTGGTCCTTCACGGGGCCATCGTCGGGATCGGAGCCGTGGTCGGCGCCCAGGCCTTGGTGCCCAACGGCATGCGGATCCCGCCCGGCGCGCTAGCCGTGGGAGTTCCAGCCCGGATCCGCGAAGACGCGGCATCGTCGGACCTGATCGCCGCAGCCGCCGCGATGTACGTCACCAACACCCACTGGTACAACGCGGATCTACGCCGGTTGGACTGAGTTCCCGCCCGCAGGTCCACCCGCGATCTCGCCCACTTCGCAGGCGGTCAAGAGCTGGCGGAACTCGGGCAATAGCGCCGGGTTGGCTGCCACGACCAAGCGCTCATTCGGTGGTTCACCTGGGAGCCCGGTCACCTGCGCTCCGGCCTCGCGAGCGATCACTGTCGCCGCCGTGTAATCCCACGGCTTGAGTCCAACCTCGTAGGAAGCATCGACCTTCCCTTCGGCCAGCCAGCACAAGTCGACCGAGGCCGCCCCCGCTCTGCGAATATCGCGAATCTGCGGTAGCAATCGAGCCACGCAACGCGCCTGCGAAGTACGTCTCTCCACGGAGTACCCGAAACCAGTGGCTACCAGCGACATCGTCAACCGCGTCTCCCCACCTACCGCCAGCCTTCGATCACCCTTAGCTTAGATCCGTGGGGCGCGCCACCGACCTAGCGATCCGCTCCGCGCATCCGCAAGTTCGCCAATCGTGCTCAGGCGTCAACTCTGGTGAGTTCGGTAGTCCCCAGCGTCTTCGCCGGATCGTTGAGCGCCGAGGATGTTCTGGAGAGTTGGTTGTAGTGGTCAACGTGCAAGAGGATGTGGTTCGATGAACCAACTCGAATCAGGCTGGTTAATCGGTCATCGTTGCTTTCGCTCCCGGTTCAGGCAGCTAGCCAAGGTCTGGCTGCACGCCGATTACCACGTCTGATGCCCGGTCAGGTTCAACGACGTCCGTGTAGCCCGAGCAGTATGACCACAGCATTTGGCCGACATAGGTGGCCCTGTCGATGACCAAACGGTCGGGCGAGAGATGCTCGCTCTGCTCATTGGGATGGTTGTCTAGCCAGACCGAACCCATCGCCAACACGGGTTCCTGTCGGTCCGAGCTAGCAGCTTGAACGTATTGCGCACAGGTCCACGTGCGCGCGGCATTGACGTCAGCGGCTGTGGTTGAACCCTGATTGGTGAGGAATTCTTGGAAGTAGCGCGAAGTCGATGTTGGGATCGGCGCAGGTTGCGAATCGCCGCAGCCGACCAATGCAAGCATGCACAGCGGGACGACCGCGATTGCTCTGTTCAATTTGATTTTCCTCAACTCATTTGGCGCGCCGTAGCCGCCGAAATGCTGTCGACCAATGGCTTTCTGGAGATTACTCATGTTCCCGGCATCCCCTGTGGAAGACCGGGACATTGCATGTTGAAGATGCCCGAGTTGGTCTGAATGCTCGTGTAGTCGCCGTCAGCTGGCGTCTCTGTCGCGTCCCACCCGGCACCGTTCCACTTATAGGTTTCCACTTGGATGCCGACGCTGACGGTTCCATTGCTGTTGCACACCGCAGCGAGCCAGAAGAGGCCGAGTCGCGGCTCCGGTGACGGAACTAGAACCAAGTTGTCGCCGCTGAGCGTGTAGACACGACCGACGGGGCCGTTGGTGACGCCGATCGACTCGAGAAGGACCAGTTGCGCCGAGCCGGTTCCTAGAACGCGGCCTGCCCCGTACCAGGGAAGGGTGTTCCAATCAGCGGTGCCTGACCGGCTGGTCTTCTCGGTCAGCGCGATCGGATCGCTGCTGACGGTTCCTCCGCTGCTGAGGCGGACCAGCGCCTTCCACTGATATGCCTGGACCGTCTGGTTCGGCGCAGCCCCATCACGTGTGACTGTGCCAGGCAGTCGTTGCAGGGCGATCTGGTCGAGCTGACCATCGCCGTCGACATCGGCCGAGCCTGCTAGTGAGCATTCCGCGAGCCCGGCACACACATTGTCGACCTTGTCTTTGTAGATCTGAACTTGAGCGCGAACTGCGGCGAGGAAGTCGGGTGCGCTGGTTTCGGCGCCGTGCCAACACGGCGGCAAAGCCCAATTCCTCGTGATCGGCATTGTCGTGCTGCAGGTGACCGTGGACGGTCCGCCCAAGTCGCCGACCTTGTTGGCCGCCGCGTGCGCCGAGGGCACCGACACCACCAGATCACCCGCATTCCCAGCCAGTGTGACCGTCCGGCCGAACAGGCTTGTCGTCACTGCGACCTGCCCGGCGATACCCGCAATCGGAACGCTGCTGGGCAGCTTGGGCAGATTCTTCAACTCCGGCGAGCCCGGAGTGAACGCAGTCGACCCCGGGCCTTCCATGACCCGGCGCATGTCACACAAGTCACCGGAGACACGAGCGAACGCCCAACAGTTGAGACGCATCGACTTCAGCACCACCTGCTCGGCACCGGATTGCACTGAATTGCCGCGCAGGAAGCTGCCCTCGTTCGGGGTGCCCAAGGTGATGACTGCGCCCAGTTTCCCGGTGATGTCCGGGCCGCCCGAGCAGCTGGTGCTGGATGCGCACCTGGTTGCCAGCCCACCCATCGAGTGGGCAACAATCACGACTTTGCCGTTGCCGCCATTGACCGTTGAGCGGTGAGCCAAACAATCGATCCGCTGCGCGAGAGCTTTCGAGATGTCGGGGTGTGTGACCCACTGATCATTGACGTGGCCGTAGTCAAACGAGTCATCAACCGACACCCCAGACATGGACCGCAACTCAGCAGCCATCTGAGTCCAACCCGTGAAGTCGCCACTCCACCCATGCACCAACAGCACAGGAGTGCTCGACCCCGGGTCAGTGCAGCTCTCCGACGAGTCTGCCGAAGCCGACGGCGTACCCGCGACGAGCAGACATATTGCGCCAAGGATCGCGACAACGGTCGCTGCCGCGCGGCGCTTCTGAGTGGTCACGGCGTGCTCACCGC
>JAUYKX010000233.1 GCA_030699055.1 Candidatus Nanopelagicales bacterium | reverse complement strand
GCGAAACGACTGTGTCCCGTCGGGTCGTCGCCTACTGCGTGGGAGCGTTTCTGGCCACTTTGGCGGTGCTGGTCATGCGTTTTCTGGCCGCCCCCGTCAATGTCGGTACGGGCATCCTCTCGGCCATCGCCGTGGTGGTCGTGTCACTCGTGATCGTGGTCTCCCTGCGGCGCGCGGTCGCCCTCCCCGCCGTCCTCGGGGCCATGGTGGTGGCCATCGCCGCCTCCGTCATGGGCGCGGTCGCTGATATTGACGGATCACTCCTCTTGTTCGTGGTCTACGGTCCGACCTTGTTCACGGTCCTCATCGCATCTACCATCCGCAACGTCGCGGCCGGCGCCACAGCCAGCGGTAACACCGACCATGATCAGTCCGACCACCCCCAACCCGTAACGGTTCCGGCCGCGCAATTACTGCCCTCCCGCTCGCTTCAAGAGGGGCATAATGATCACGCAACCGAACGCCGACTGTCGGTTTCGGACGACGAAGGGAACGCGCCGAGGTGAATCGGTTCAGAAACCGGACTGTTCGGCGGGCGGCCGGGGCCGCTCTGACCACAGGCCTGCTGGCTGCGATTTGTGTCCTGCCCGCGGCCGCCGAACGACCGTCTGCCTCCCCCTCGACCTCGGATGTCAAGAAGAAAGACCAGAAGGAACCGCCGCCTCCCCAACCGACCTTCACGAATGATCAGCTGGTGTTGGCGGATCTGGACCTCAGCGGCCTGCCATCCAAGGCCCAGCTGATCAACCGGGTAACCACGGTTGATCGTCCAACCCAGACGATCGCTCAACACTCGGCAATCAACGATGTCCGCTACGTCGACCGGCCGGGAGCACCAAAGACCCAGTCGAACACGGT
Source organism: Candidatus Nanopelagicales bacterium (assembly GCA_030699055.1). Classification (GTDB taxonomy): domain Bacteria; phylum Actinomycetota; class Actinomycetes; order S36-B12; family UBA10799; genus JAUYKX01. The sequence goes on along the minus strand of JAUYKX010000233.1, from coordinate 16,499 downwards.
GATCCTGCCCATCGGCGGCTCGGGCACCAACAGCGTCACCACCCAGGCCACGTTCAGCAAGCCCCTGCCGGTGGCTCTCCATGCCGAGTACGTACGGGATGGCCAGGCGGTCAACCCGAAGACCCTGACCGGACTCGGGGGAACGATCACCATTCGATACACGGCGACCAATACGGTGGTCAAGGACCAGGCCATTTCGTACCGGGATGCGGAAGGTGAGCTGACCACCGAAACCCAGCCGGTCTTCGCTCCCTTCGCCGGTGTGATCCGAGCCGTTCTGCCAGCCGGTTCTGAGTTGGTGAGCGCCCCGGAGGCCATCGTCAACACCATTGCCGACGGCCAAACCGAGTTGCTGTGGAACCTGGTCCTGTATCCGCCCATGGGCAGCTATCAGCAGACGGTCGAGATGGTGATGTCCTCCCCCGACATCCAACTTCCCAATCTCCAGGCGGAGATCACACCGGTGATCCCGGGGCAGGCACCCTTCGCCAACTTCGCCGCCAACATGCTGTCCCAGTCGGTCAAGGGAAACACCGAATTGGCCGAGGGTCTCGAAACCCTCGACAAGTCGACGGCCCAACTGGCCGAGGGAACCGCGGGACTGGCCGAAGGCCTGATTCAACTCAACGAAGGCGCCAACCAGTTGGCCAAAGGTGAGAAGGCTCTGGCGTCCGGGTCGGGGAAGGCTCATCGCGGCTCGCGTGAGCTCACCAAGGCTGGCCGTTCGTTGGCCACCGGGCTGACCCAGCTCGCCGTTGGTCTCGACCAAATGGCCGGGGCCAGCGGATTGCCGGCAACAGTGAGTGGCTCCCAAGCTCTGGCCGATGCGGTCAACGAGATCGTCGCCCGAGTCGGCTCGAAGAATGATCCGCCAATTCCCTGGCCGCCAAACCCGGACGCGATAACGCTGATCCAAGCCACGAGGGCCACACGTGAAGGTGCAAAGTTGTTGAAGACCTTCGCAGCGGGGCTGTCGACCGAGCAAGCCGAGGTGGCTGGTATTGGCACCGATGCCGCCAGCCTGGCGCTCAGTGCGGGGACTGCCAAAGCCGCCGCCGATGCGGCCTACGCCCCCGTATGCGGCTCGGGCGGAACCGACCCAGGGAACGTCCTGTGTGTGCATCTCGAAGCGGCCGCGACGGCCCTGGGCTCCGCAGCGACCGAGGCGAAGGATATCGAAACCCAGGCTGGGCGCACCGCAGTCACTCTCGGCGACAAGCGCGATGCCCTCATCTTCGGCCTGGAGGCCATGTCGATTGCCCTCCAGAAGATCACTGAAGGCCTGGAAGCGGTGAGCGCCGCGCTCAAGTCGTCCGAACCGGGGGCAACCAGTGTCTACGGCGGTTTGATCGAGCTGAAGGAAGCGCTATCAGCCGCCGCGTCCGGCGCCGCCGAACTGGCTACGGGGGCCAACTCGGCTGAATCGGGAGCCGACAAGGTGGCCGACGGCCAGGCTGAGTTGACCACCGCTCTCGGGTCCCTGACCTCGGGAGCAAACACCCTCACCGTCGGCGCGACCAAGCTCGATCAAGGTCTGGCCGAGGCGGCCACCGGAGGCGGCGAACTCAGCAAGGGCGCTTCCGAATTGCAGAAGAAGGGGACCAGCCAGATCCTCGACCAGGTGGTTACCGCCTCCAAGGAACCCGCGATGGCCGATGCCTACCTGCATGCCGTCAAGACGATGGTCGGAGCGGCGGCTACCCCGTACGATCCGCCACCGGACGCCGCCGGACGAGTTGCCTATGTGTACAACCTCAAGGCGCCGTCCCCTGGCGACTCCGTCGATTGGCCGTTGCTGGTGTTGGGTGTGCTGGGTGCGATTTCTCTGTTGACCCTGGCGATCATCCGCATCCGTCGTCCGGCTGGCCAGAGGCCCACCACCGGCTGATATCCGACAGTCGGCGCGGGTTCAACTCGCCGGGGCCTTCTTGGTCGGGGCCTTGCGGCGAGCCGCAGTCTTCTTGACCGGGGCCTTCTTCGCCGGGGCCTTCTCTTCTTCCGTCAACGCCAACGGGTCATCCGACGGCAAGGGCTTGCCGATCACTCGCTCGAAGCCGTACTTCATGCATCGCTTCATCACATCGGGATCCGGCACCGCCGCGTCATCGATGGCCAGCCCGATCTCCGCGGCCCCGTCATAACTGAGCAGGGCCACGAACACCGCCGCCCCGATCGTGGGTGGGAGCGGATACATCGACTCGACCCGGGCTCCCGCCAGATAAATCGGAATTGGCGCCCCCGGAACATTCGAAGCGGTGACATCGGATGCCCGAGCGGCAGCCGAAACCATCTCCCCGGGCACGAACCGGCTGATCTCACCGATCTGGTTCGTCAGACTGAGTGCAGGCTCCGCTCGCCACTTCTTCACGATCTTTGAGATTCGCCCCATCAGCTCCGCCGGATCGGCCACCGCCGTGGGCAACGCGAAGTGCGCGATACTGACCGCGTTTTGGCCAACCTGACCGGGCTTGCGCAAACTGATCGGCATGTTCGCGTTAAGTCGATCGACCGGCGAACCAGCCAGCTTGTGGTACCGACCCATACCGAAGGCGACAGCCGCCATGAAGGCGTCGTTAACCGTGTACCCCTGGGACTTGGCTGCCGTCCGGAGGTCGTCGAAGGGCAGGTCAAAGGTCTCGAAGTGGTAGTTGTAGCTCCTGTTGACCATGATCGGCGACAAGGGTTCGAAAGGAGCCTGGAGCATTCTGGCGGCAGAAGCAACCATGCCCAACAGCGAGTTGATCGTCTCTTTCGGCTCCGTCAGGAGTTCCTTCGCCAGCGGAACGGCACCTTGGACCATGTCCCGAGCCGTGTCCACAAGCCAGTTCGCGTCGTCGCGCACCATCGTCTCGGCGAATTCGCGCGAATGCAGCTGTTCCGGCTCCGGAACAGGGGGCATCGGGCCGAGATCCGCGCCCTCGGGCGTCAAGTCGGCGATCGCCGCACCGATCTGCAGCGCTCCTTGTCCGTCGACCAGGGCGTGGTGAAGTTTGGTCAGCACCGCCGCTTTGCCGCCAGGCAACCCTTCCAACACCGTGACCTGCCAAAGTGGCCGGTTCCGATCGAAGTCGGTCAACGACTGCTTCCGCGCTTCAGCCAGCACATCGCCCCAGGTCGAGCCGGCGGGCATTCTCATGCGAACCAGGTGAAGGTTCAAGTCGAAGTTCGGGTCAATGACCAACCGAGGGTTGGCGATGGCCACCGGACCTTCGACCACCTTCTGCCGCATCACCGGCAGCAGACGAGATGCCCGTTCGTAGCGCTCCTGGAGTCGTTTCCAGTTGGGAGCCTTTTCCAGGACCATCACCGCCATGATCGTCGATCGCATGGTGGGGTCCGATACCGCGGACCGCCAGGTGGCGAAATCCCAACCGGACAGCCGGAGGGGTTCCTTGCGCTTCGTCTTGTCTTCAGTCATCAGGCTTACACCTCATCCGCTGAGCACAGCATCAATATTCAAGAAACTGGCATTTCAAGTCACGGGAAGACTCGATCCCGTCGATTCTGACGGGCGACCACGCCGTTTGCAGGTCGACTGCACCGGATTGCGCAATCAACCGGCCTACGGTTGGCAATGGCCGCGTGTTGATCCGGAAATCCGACCATCCGGAACACGGCTCGATCCGGTTTGAACGACCAGCGTCAACTCACCGGCGCCGACTCGGCACTCGAATCTCGTTCCCGGCGCGCACTTGACAGGTCCAGGATCTGTTCGTCCGCCAAAAAGCCAGCGCCATTACCTTCCGACATCCCACCTGCGGCTAACGCTACGACTCGACCAGGATCCACCCATCGCGGTGCTTCTATTCGACTCCCCACGCCATAGGTCCGACTGGCGAACCACACAGCGCCGGCCGGGGTAACGGTGACGACCCGACCACGCCGTACCAACCCCAAACCGACGGCAGCCTCCAACCCGTGTTGAGCCGTCGGAACTGTGCATCGGGTTCGGGCGACCAGGTCGGAAACAATCTGATCCCTAGTCGGCGGCGCCCCTCCCGCCCGGCTGTTGTCGAGCAACCGGCCAACCAGGGTCGCCACAACTTCGGCCCACGGCCAGGGCGCGTCATCGGGTCCGGATGGCTCCGGAAGCGCCGCCGAGTTGTCCACCCCAGTTGACGGGCCGCGGCCACGACCGAACTCGACCACCGGCAGCCGGCCGGATTCCGACACCTCATAAGCCCCGCCGGACGCCGTGCCGAATTGGTGTACTCGATTTCCACCACGAAGAGCCACTGTGGCCACGACAACAGGTGCGGCACGAACGACGAAATCGTCATCACTGGTGGCGAGCAGGTCACCCACCGCAATCTGATTCGCCGAACGCATCGCGCAATGCGCCGGTGGCGCCAGCAAAACGACCAGACCGGTAACACCGATTCCGATGGCCAGGATCGCGATCACGGCGGCGTCGAACCCCCAGGCCACGACAACTGTCATCGCCACCAGCGCGGTCAACGCCCCCGCCACCGACCCGTACAAGGCCCTGGTGCCGAACGACTTTGAGCCACCGGCCCAGATTTTGATCACAGATTCAGGTCGGTCGGCCCGTAATCTGCGCCTTCCTTCCGTTCCCGGGCGACGCTGCTCACCCGTCTCGGCTCGCATTGCGGTACCAGTAGCACCCATCTCCACCTCCGGATGAACTCGTGGCCAAGATGCCACGTTACGTCGTGCCGATCGATTGCGGGCTCGGAACTCTCAGAAGACGCCTCCCGAACAGATTCTGGCTATGTTGTGCCACCTGCGCCGCACCCGAATCACTGAACCCACCCGCTGGCGAAAGCGGCATCGCGGCGGGGCATCGGACCCGGGAGGACCACGATGAACATGCCCGGATATTCGATCTTCATTTCGGAATTCATCGGCACCGCGATACTGCTGCTCCTCGGCTGCGGGGTCAGCGCGAACGTGTCGCTCCGAACCGCCTACGGCCATGCCGGCGGGTGGCTACTGGTGTCCATCGGCTGGGGGTTCGGGGTGTTCGCCGGCGCCAGCATCGCCTGGCACAGCGGGGGCCAACTCAATCCGGCGGTGACTCTCGGTCTGGCACTGCACGGGTCGATCCCCTGGTCGACCGTGCCGTGGTACGTAGCCGCCCAATTGACCGGGGCGATGACCGGAGCCCTGCTCGCCTACCTCTCTTACAAGAAGCAGTTCGACACCCAGAAGGACCGAGAGCGACTGGGTCGGATCTTTTTCACGGCTCCGAGCGTCCGCTCGTCCTGGTGGAACATCACCACGGAGGCAATCGCCACTTTTGTGCTGGTCTACTTCGTCCTGCAGAGTTCCCCATTTCAACCCGGTACCGGCGATTCCACGCCGGTGTTCGGAAATTCCGCCCTCGGGTACGCGGCCGTGTCCTTTGTGGTCATTGGAATCGGCGCGTCATTGGGCGGGCCAACCGGTTACTCGATCAATCCGACCAGGGATCTGGGTCCCCGGATCACGTACTCGCTGCTCCGAATCGCGAACAAGGGGCCGGCCGAGTGGGGCTACGCCTGGATTCCGATCATCGGGCCCCTGCTGGGCGGCGCCGCCGCCGCCGGGGTGTTCGCCCTGGCCGGCACGTACTGAGACTCCGGCCCCGGACGAGCGGGCGGCCGGGATCGGCGGATCACCCCATCCCGCTACCCCCCTGCTCGACCTGCTCCTTCAGCCCTTCGAGCGCGGCCTTGATGATCTTCTTCTCGACTTTGTGCCTGATGAATCCGGGCAACGGGACCGAGGCCGCAATCTCGATCTGGTAGATGACCTTCACCGTGCCGTCGGGCCGCGGATCCATGGTGTAGGTGCCGTCCTCCTTGGTCAGCACTTTGCCCTCGATCAGCCGCCAGTTGACCTCGTTGTCGCCATCCCATTGGTAGTCGAGCTTGAACGCGTCCTTGATGACACCGAAGTCGACATGGAAGGTGACCAGGTGGGGACGACCCTGCTCATTGCGGGTGTGAACTTCGACCGCTTTCACCCCCTCTGCCCATTTTGGGTAGGACTCCAGGTCCGCGATCTGATCCATTATCTTCTGGGCCGACGCCTCGATGACGATGTCTCCCGAGGTACGGCCCGTGCTCGCTCGCGACATGTCGGCCAGATTGACGATCACGAGCAGGTGAAGTCCAGCCGACGGACTCCGGACGGGTTAATCCGTCGGCTGATTCGATATTGCGGGTTCGGTTGACCTCACACTGTCGGTTGCCATTCCCGCAATGCGGCGGCTGCTGTCGCCATCATGGACCGGGTGCTCAACAGCCACACTGCCCCGACCCTCTGCATGTGCTCCAAAACGTCAGAGTGTCTGCTTATCCTTCACGTGTGCCAGCAGCGCGTGAGCTTCGCGACCATGCCGAGAGTCGCCGACTTGCGGCCCTGAGCGGTCTTGAAACCGCGCGCCAGGCCCAACTCGGACAACACTTCACCCCTGTCGAGACAGCGGAACTGATGGCTTCATTGCCAGAGTTGCCGGCGAGCGGAGTCCTTCGTGTGCTGGATCCAGGTGCCGGGGCTGGGATTCTCACTGCCGCGCTGGTGGCGCGTGTTCTCGATGTTGCCCCGGAACTGTCCCTCGAATTGGTGGCCGTCGAAACGGATGCTGCGCTCATTCCGCATTTGGGCGGCACACTGGAGGAGTGCCGCCGTACCGCCACCGCTACGGGCACGCAAATTCAGTATCAGATCGTCCAGGCTGATTTCATCGAATCCCTGACGAGCATGCCCGATGGCCCGTTGTCCAGTGCGGCGCCATTCGACCTGACGATCATGAATCCGCCGTACGGCAAGCTCGCAGCCAGTTCGGTGCATCGTCGCGCACTCGCCAGAAACGGACTGGTCTGCCCAAACTTGTACGCGGCCTTCCTCGCGCTCGGAGTGTCAATGCTGAAGCGAGGTGGACAGGTCGTTGCAATTACGCCCCGCTCATTCACCAACGGTCCGTACTTCGGGGAGTTTCGCCGCAAGTTCCTGAGCGCGGTCGCACTTAACGACATCCATACGTATGCGTCACGATCGCGCGTGTTCGCCGAGTCGGGCGTCTTGCAGGAGACCGTCATCATTCGAGCGACGAAAGGCGGCAACGCCAGGAAGGTTCGACTCTCGATGAGCGCCGACCACCGGTCGCTCAGCGCCGAACGCCTCGTCTCTGCTGAGGAGGTGGTTCACCCGGAGGATCCCCACAAATTCATCCGGATCGTGGGTAGTAACGAGGAACAGACTGCTATTGACGCCCTCGGAGAGATGCCTGGGCGCCTGGGCGATCTGGGCATCTCAGTTTCGACGGGCCGCGTAGTCGACTTCCGGGCGCGGCGCCATCTCCTGAAGGATCCGACGCCGGAGTGCGCACCTCTGGTGTATCCGGGCAACTGCGTGGGGGGAGTAGTGATCTGGCCCCGCGATATCAGGAAACCTCAGGGTTTCCGCCTCGGTGACGACCTCGCCGCCAGGCAGGTCGTCCCGAACGGGACCTACGTAGTCGTGAAACGCTTCTCAACCAAGGAAGAGCGGCGCAGGATAGTCGCTGCGGTGTGGGACGGTGATGCGCGAGGTCACCCAGCCGTCGCTTTTGAAAACCACCTGAACGTCTTCCACCAGGCTGGAGCAGGAATCGATCGCGATCTTGCTGTCGGCTTGTCTTACTGGCTGAATTCAACCCTCATCGATCGGTTCTTCCGTACCTTCTCCGGCCACACTCAAGTCAACGTCGCGGACATCCGGGCGCTGCCATTTCCGTCACCGATCCAGTTGGTCTCACTCGGTCAGCGCTGCCAGCCGCAGTTGCCCGGGCAGGCCGAGATCGACTCAATGGTCACTACCGCGTTTGGCCTGTGATCCAATCTTTCTGTGACTTTCGGACCTGTTGATGAACTGATCGCACAGGCACAGACTTTTCTGAATCGACTGGGCTTCGATTCCGAACGGAGCAACGATCGGTCGGCTCGGGTGTTACTCGCTTTGCTGGGGCTGCGCCCAGGATTGGACTGGCCTGACTCAACGAATGAGCTGCGGCGCACCGTCGACATCATGGAGTGGATTCGTTCGCATCTCGGCGTGGACTACAAGCCCAATACCCGGGAAACGATTCGCCGCCAAACTTTGCACCAGTTCGCGCAAGCACTGCTCGTGGAACAGAATCCGGACGACCCGACTCGTCCGGTAAATTCCCCGAAATGGTGCTACCGGATCTGCCCCGGCGCGCTTGCCCTGGCTCGCGCATTCGGTGAAGACGACTTCACGTCACAGCTCGATCAGTATCGGATCAATGCGCCTTCACTACTGGAGCAGTATGCAGCCGAGCGCTTGATGACCCGAATTCCCGTTCGACTCCCCGGCGGTGGCCGCGTCACTCTCAGCCCTGGCGGCCAGAACACTCTCCTCAAAGCGATGATCGAGGTATTTTGTGCCCTTTTCACGCCAGGTGGGATCGTCCTCTACGTAGGCGACGCTGACGCCAAGTGGGCGCATTTCGATTCTGACGCGTTCGCTGACCTGGGGGTCACCGTCGACAGCCACGGCAAGATGCCGGACCTGGTCGTGCATATGCCGGGCCGCGACTGGCTGGTACTCATGGAGGCGGCGTCATCGCATGGCCCTGTGGATGCAAAGCGACTGGTCGAGCTGAAGGAGCTGTTTGCCGGCAGTACTGCCGGCCTGGTCTACGTTTCTTGTTTTCCATCACGGGCTGAAATGAGAAAGTACCTGGCGGACATCGCGTGGGAAACCGAGGTCTGGTGCGCGGACGATCCGACGCATCTCATCCATTTCAACGGGGATAGATTTCTCGGCCCCCATCGTTCCTGATTCCAAACGCCGACCAGCTCACCACCCCACACTGTCGGAGCGAGGCTTTACGCTCCCCCCATGCGACTCCTGCACACCGCCGACTGGCACCTGGGCCGGACGTTGCACGGCGTCGACCTGCTGGAAGCCCAGTTGGCATTCATGGCCAACCTGGTTGAAACGGTCGAATCTCAGGCGGTTGACTGCGTGTTGATCGCCGGGGATGTTTTCGATCGGCCGATCCCCCGGGTGGAAGCGGTTAGGGCCTATGAGCGGACGCTGGAGCAACTGGCCGAATTGACCCAGGTGATCGTGATTTCGGGGAATCACGATTCGGCGGTGCGGCTGGGATTCGCCGGGGGCCTACTTCGGCCAGGTGTCCACTTCGCCACCCAGCCGGAGGACCTCGGCGGATCGGTCGAGTTGACCGACGAACACGGGCCGGTGATCTTTCATCCGATCCCGTACCTGGAACCGGATCGGCTCCGAGCCGACCCCGCCTCGCCGGTTGACTCCGCACCCCGAACCCACGCGGCAGCTATGGCGACGGCTGTTGGACGCTCCGTTCCGCACGGGGGTCGGAACGGAGTTCGGCGGGTGGCCGTCGCCCACGCCTTCGTCGCCGGCGGCTCGGTCAGCGAATCCGAGCGGGACATCCAGGTCGGCGGTCTCGGCGATGTGCCGGCCGACGTGTTCGGACCGTTCTGTTATGTCGCCCTGGGCCATCTTCATCGCTGTCAGCAGGTTGGGGCACCCGATGGGACGGTTGTGCAGTACTCGGGCTCACCGCTGCGCTATTCCTTTTCGGAAACCAACGACAGTAAGTCGTTCTTGATCGTCGACATCGGCGCGACCGGCGTCGACACGATCACCCGAATCCCCGTTGACCAACCGCGTGAGATGGCCACCATCACCGGGCCGCTGAACGAAATATTGTCGCCAGCCCTGGCCGCCGCCCATCGGGACGCCTGGGCCCAGGTGACCGTCACCGACGAGGTCCGACCGGATCGCCTGTACGACCAGGTGAAGCAGGCCTACCCGCATTCGCTGGTGATTCGCCATCAACCGTCGACGGTCGCCGATTCCCGACCGGGAACGGACGCGCCCGCCGACGTGCCGTCGTCGGAGCTGAGCACGATCGGCCGCTTTATCGCCGAGACCACAGGGACGGAGATGACCGGGGTCGAGCGGGAGCTGATCGAGGACGTACTGGCAGCCGTGACCGGCACCGGCGAGGCCTCGACATGAGGCTGGTGAAACTGACGGTTTCGGCCGTCGGACCCTTTGCCGATGAGGTGACCATCGATTTCGCCAGACTCGGCGCTGCGGGCATTTTCCTGCTGGAGGGCCCAACCGGATCGGGCAAGTCCACGATCATCGACGCCATCACCTTCGCGCTTTACGGCACAACTGCCGGAAACTCGAGTCTCGACCGACTGCAGTCTCAGGCCTCGCCTCCCGGATCCGTCCCGACGGTGGACCTTGTCTTCGACGTTCCGGAGGGCCGTTTCCAGGTGGTACGTTCACCGGCGCACGAGCGACCCAAGCGCCGCGGCGCCGGAACCACCACCAGCCCGGCCTCGGCGAAACTCTGGCGGTCACACCCACCGCAAACGGAACCCACCCTGATAACCGGTCGGGCGAAGGAGGTCGACACCGAAGTTCTCCGACTGATCGGCCTGACCCACGAGCAGTTCGTCCAGACTGTCGTGTTGCCCCAGGGGGAGTTCTCCCGATTCCTGTGCGCCAAACCCGGCGACCGGGCCGAGGTGCTCAAGCGGCTGTTCGCCACCGAAACCTACGACGCCATCGCCGACGAACTGCACCGCCGCAAGCAGGCGGCCTGGCGGGAATGGGAAGGGGCAGCCAAGGCCGTTCGTGACCGGGCATCCGCCTTCGCGGCCATTGCCCGGCTGGGTGACGACCACGCCGCCGCCATTTTCGACGCCCCATCGGAGTATCTGTTCGGGCTGATCACCGAATCGTGCGCCGAGATCTCGGACCAGGTCAGCGCGGCCGAACGGGAACTGGTGGCCGTGAAGGCGTCGTTGAGCGCGAGCGAACTCGCACTGGAGGAGGCCCGCCGGATCGAACGAGCCTGGCTTCGACACGCTCAGGCCACGGATCAGCTCCGAGAACTCGATGAGCGGAAGAGCGAGTACGACCACTGGGTTCGAGATGCCGACCTGTTGGCCAAGGTCGATTCGGCTGCCCCCTTGTACCGGCGCCTGCTCACCGTTCGGGGGGAATTGAACGAGGCCCGACGCGCCTGGCGGTTGATCGCGAGTTCGGCGGACGTGCCGGAGGAAATCGCCCCGAACGCGCTGACCGAATCGTTAACCTGCCAGCTGACCCTATGCGCCGCACTGACCGAGCACGCCAGGGTCGAGCGAGAGTTGGGTGTCGCCCGGCAGCGCCTGGCCGCCGATCGTCTTACCGCGCAAGCACTCGTCACCCGCCGGGACGAGCACCGAACCGCACTGGAGTCGGCGCGTGAAGTCCGATCCGAACTGGAGGAACGCCGTCAGGCTCTCGACTCCCGAGCGACCGACCAGGAACAACTCGCGAAGGAATCGAATCGGGCTGCGGAGCGCGTAGACGCGGCGATCAGGCTCGAACAGCTCCGTGCCGAGCTGGATCTTGAACGGAACAAGGTGAAGGAAGCCAGCCGCGCGGCAGAGGCAGCCACGCGACATCTGGCCGACCTGCATTCCGCCTACCGCAACAACTTGGCCGGGCAGCTCGCTGCCGAACTGACCACCGGGGAGCCATGCCCGGTGTGTGGCTCGGCGGAGCACCCGCATCCGGCACCCGCCCCCGAAATCACCGTGACCGCCAAGGAACTGGATGCGGCCGAAACCCGGTCGTCCGCCGCTCACGACGCCTTGCGCCGGGCCGCCGCGGAACTGCAACGGACCGATGGCGAGGTGAATCGGGCGGCGATCGCCTGCGGCGACGTCACGGCCGCGGTGGCCAGGGAGGATCTGACCAACTGGCGGACCAAACTCGATCAGGCGGTCCGAGATGCCGACGAGTTGGCGCAGGTGAGAGAGAGTCTGATCGAGGTCGACACGCGGATCGTCGATCACGAAGAACTCTTGGCGGTAGTGGACCGGGAGCAGGCGGCCATTCAGGAGCGGATTCGAATTGCCGAGGAATCCCTGGCCGATACCGAAGCCGCTCTGACTCCCCATCGCCAGTCCTGGGCGACCATCGACGAACGCCTGGCCCATGTCGAGTCGCACTGCCGAGCACTCGAAACGGCCCGGGAGACGCTGACCCAGCGTGAGCGGGCCGAGTCGTCTCTGATCCAGCGTCAAGCGGACCTTCAGGTCGTGTTGGATCAGGCCGGGCTGTCGTCGGAGGAGACCGTCGCGGACTTCATCGGGCGGGTTGGTGAACGCGCCGAGCTGCGGGGGCGAATTCGCGACTACGAAGACCGGGCCGCCACCGCCCGGGCGACTCTGGCCGAACCCGAGGTCGCCGAAGCGTCGGCCGGGGATCGACCAGACGTGGCGATGGCCGAGGATCGCACTCGGAGAGCCCGCGATCTGCACGAAAGCGCGCTGGTCATTCATCGGAGATGGCGGGAGCGACTCGTCTCGGCCGAGGCTGCGGCGAATGGCGCGCGCCGGGCGGTCGCGGTACTCGACAGGGTCGAGCGCCGAACCCGGGAAATAGTGCGCCTGGCCGAAATCGTGGCCGGCAATTCGCCGGCCAACCTTGCCGATATGCCACTGGCCACCTACGTACTGGTCGATCGTTTCCGGGCGGTGGTGGAAAGCGCCAACGAGCGGCTGCAGAAGATGTCCGACGGTCGCTATCTGCTGGAACACCATGGCGAGAGGGAGGACCGCGCGCGCCGGACCGGCCTCGGACTGCGGATCCGGGACCTGCAAACGGACTCGATACGCGACCCCCGCACATTGTCGGGCGGCGAGACCTTCTACGCCTCACTGTCGCTGGCCCTGGGACTGGCCGACGTCGTCACGGCCGAGGCGGGGGGTCGTTCGTTGGACACGCTGTTCATCGACGAAGGGTTCGGTGGGCTTGATCCGGAGACCCTCGACCAGGTCATGGGTGAGATCGAGAATCTCCGCAGCGGCAACCGGGTGGTCGGATTGGTCAGCCATGTGCGGGAACTCAAGGAACGGGTGCCGAACCGGATCGAGGTCCGCCGCCTGGGCTCCGGACGCAGTGCTTTGGTGGTGCGCGCGTAAAGGGTGAGCGCCCATGACCCACACCCGCTGGACATCATCTTCGGCGTAGCATTCTCCGAGTGGCCGCACCCGCCTTGACGTGGCGCCGACAGTGCGGCCCATCGGGAGGAGCGCGATGAAGTTGCGGAGTCGATGGCGACGAATCGTCGTCGGCCTGGCCGCGACCGCAGTGGTTCTGGTCCCGACGGGCTGCGCTTCCACCGGGTTGACGGCAGCCGTCGATCCGCTTGCCCCGGCGGGACCGTCAGAGGAAATCACCGCAACAGCACCGCCGGCGCCCCCCTCACCGCCCCCTGCTGCTCCAACCACAGCCCCGGCGACACCCGCCGAGCCCTCGACACCGCAACCACGCCCGATACCAACCAACGCGGAAATCAGACTCACGGTTCCCGATGCCGGAATCCGGAACCTGCGGGTGATCCGCTACCCCGGCACTCCCGACGACTACCGGGGTACACAGATCAACAACCAGGGTCTCGCCGCCGCACCCTACGGGCCTTGGGGCGGTGTGCCACCGGGACAGGTGGGCAACTTCCTGGTGACCGGACACCGGGTTTCGGCCGGCTCCCCGATGTACCGCGTACCGAACCTGAGCCCCGGCTCTAAGATCATCGTCGAGTTCGGCGGCCGGACCCTGACCTACCGCGTGGCATCGAAGCTGTGGATCAACTTCCGACTCGCCGCCGACCGCGCCCTCCAAACCGCCCCGGTACCCGGAAAGCCGGGCTCGCAAGCCACTCGCCCGGCCATCGTGCTGTCCACCTGCGCCACCCCCGAGGACAACGCCGCCGGGCTGACCTGGCGCGACGGGAACACAAACCCGACCCACCGAATCGCCATCGTCGCCTACGCGGACTGACGCCAACACCGACGGTGGCCCCGGTCCAGATCGTGTTGGGCTCCGGTTCGGGCTGGCACCGGGTCGTTTTGTCCCACCTTGTGCTGGTTCACGACGCACAGCTCGGGGGCCCGAACGGTGTCCTTGTCACCTGAACTGGTGACTTGCCCGAACCATCACCTGGCCTGACCATTGTCAGTAAACCCCTACCCGGGAACCACATCCACACGAGCACCGGCCACGAATGAGCCACGAAGAACAGGAACCGATCACCATGCTCCACAGTCACAAACCCGCCCGGCCCAACAAACCCGCGCACCGGCTGCGCCGCCTGGCCGCAACCACCATCACAATCCTGATCACCACCGCACTGGCCCTCCTCGGACTCGGCACCGCACCAGCCAGCGCCGCCACCATCGTCACGGACGGCTGGTTGACCGGCACCGTCACCGGACCCAACGGCGAAGCACCGCAGTTCCGTGATGGTGAAGCATCCCGCATTACGGCATGGGATGGCGACATGGACCTGGCCCGTCCAATCAGGTCGGGCGGCTATGGCGAATATGGCACGTTGCTGGGCGGTTCGTATATTGATGCGGAGACGGGTGAATTCGTGATTGAGGGTTTGCCCGCAGGCCGGGTTAAGACGCTTGAAATCAGCGACGAGGGACTACTCAACGGATACGAGAAGCGGGTCTTCGACGTCGATCTGAATGTCACGGCCGGAGCCATTACGGAGGCAGGCAATTTCCAGTTACGCCCAACCGGGCAGATCAAACTGAAGGTGTTGGACGCTGATGGCCTACCTGTGTCCGAGAATCCGACCAGCAGCGCTGCCTGGGCGGGAGTCGGCGTCGTGGCCCTCGATGATGCGGGCAACAAAGTTGGTGGATCCAATATCGGATGCACAAATCGTTGTTATGATCACGACACCGGTGTGCTCACATTCCGCAGTGTCAACCCGGGGCATGTCGCCTCATTCTGGTTCAACTATGACTATGAAGGCAGTAGCTATTATGCTTTCCCTCGGGTGCAGGCTGATCTACAGGTGGATCCGGGTGCCGTGGTGGATGGCGGCACAATTCTGCTACCACGGGCAGGATCTTTAACCGGCCAAGTCGTAACCGACGCCACCGGATTCCACCCTGTCGAAAGACATCGAGCGAAACGGGTGGTCGCTTTCGACGCCGACGGCACCCAGTGGGGACACCGAGGTGAAATCGATATCTACACCGGGAAATTCAAGCTCGGCTGGTTGCCTCCCGGTGTGATCACACGGTTGGAGTTCCGTGCCGATGATGAGTCGGTCGTGAAGTCCTTCGACGTCGACATCGCGATCAACGCCAAACGAAACACCGAAGCGGGCACATTCCAGGTCAGCGACGGAGGTTTCCTGAGAGGGAAAATCTCCGATCCCGTGTTCGACACCCTGGACCCCGACGCTCAAGTCAACCTCATCGCCTACGACCAGGACGGCAAGGTCCTGGGCAACAACCACACCAGTGGGAGGGGGCGTGCCTATGCTGGCAGCGATTCGTGGTTCTTTGTCGAGGGAATGGAACCGGGCCGGGTGAAGAAACTGCGGTTCCACGATTACAGAGATGTCTACGCGGACAAGACGTTCGATGTTGACATTGAGGTTTTGCCGGGGGTGGAAACTTCGGTTGATGCCCCGTTCGTGATGTCGATGAACACTGCGCCGCGGGTGGTGCCGTCTGATGCTGCTCGGGCGGCTGGTCCGGTTCGGGGTGTGTCCGGTGTTGCCGGTTCGGGTCGGGTTGATTTGTCCTGGTCGGCCCCGGTCAGCGATGGTGGTGCTTTGATCACCGATTACCTGGTGCAGTACCAGCCGGCTGCCGGCGGTGACTGGGTCACTGTTGCTGACCCGGTTTCCTCCGCCACCTCGGCCACGATCACGGGTTTGACCAACGGCACCGGGTATGTGTTCCGGGTCGCCGCCCTGAACTCGGCCGGTGTGGGCGGTTACAGCCCCGTTAGTGCCGTGGTCACCCCGGGGTTGAGTGTCCCGGCAGCGGCAGGAGTCCCGGTCGGGGTGCCCGGTGACGGTCAGGTTCAGTTGTCCTGGGCCGCGCCCGAAGATGACGGGGGCAGCCCGATCACCGGCTACAAACTGCGCCACCAACCCGCCACCGGCGGGGCATGGACCGAAACCACCAACCCGGCATCAACCACAACCACGATCACGGGTTTGACCAACGGCACCACGTACGTTTTCCAAGTCGCCGCGATCAACAGCGCCGGACAAAGCCCATGGAGTCCGTCGAGCACACCAGTGACCCCGGCCGGTTCACCGGCGGCACCAACCCCCACACCCACCCCAACCCCGCCGCCGGCGGCGGTGGCCCCGCAGGCGACCCCAGCCGCTGTTGAGCAAACCCCTGCCGGAAGTGTCCCCGCCAAAATCAAAGCGAAAGGCAAGAAACGGCGGGTCAAACTACCGAAAAGGACCAACGCCGGTCAGGCCGTCAACTGGACCAGCACCACCCCGAAGGTGTGCAAAGTCGTGAAGGGAAAACTGAAACTCACCGGCAAACGCGGCACCTGCAAACTACTCAGCACCGCCCCACCAACCGGTGACCACCACCCCCTCCAACACCCCTACACCATCCGCATCCGATAACACCCACCGTTCACCCAACCCACAACGGGTG
>JAUYKX010000059.1 GCA_030699055.1 Candidatus Nanopelagicales bacterium | reverse complement strand
CGGGCGCTCGTCGTCGATGACGAACAGTCATTCAGGCTACTGGTTTCCAGCGCGATTGAGGGGTTCGGATTCGAGGTCCTGGGGGTGGCCGATGCCGAGGCCGCCCGAGCCGCCCTGTCCGACTTCGACCCGGACATCGTGATCATCGACTTGGCGCTGGGCGAGGGGCCGAGTGGTGTGGATCTCGCCAACTACATCCGGGCACACCATGACTGGGTAGCTCTCTTGATCTTGACGGCTCACAGGTCGCCGATTCTGGTGGAGCCGCGGACCTCGCAGTTGCCCGCCGATGTCGGGTATCTGGTCAAGGCGGACCTGATGGAAATCGAGATCCTGCGAGAGGCCATTGAGGCGACCCTGGCCAGCCAACCGCCAGCCAGGACGACGAGTGACGGCGTCCCTGTCATTACGAATAACCAGGCCGATGTCCTGCGCATGATCGCCGAGGGGCTTTCCAACAGTGCCATAGCTCATCGACGGGAGTGCTCGGTTCGAGCGCTCGAACGAGTGATCCATCGTTTGTATCTGGCCCTGGGAATATCCGAGGATTCCGAGCACAACCAAAGGGTTCAGGCGGCCCGGATGTACTGGGAGTCGCGCGTTCAGGTCAAATGAGCGCTTTCCAACTCGAACTCGAACCCGAGCACGGGATCGGCCCCCGGCCGGCCACGGTGTTGGACGACATCGCGAGCAGACCCCTGCCCGACTGGCCGCTGATCCTGATTGTCATCGGGATTTCGCTTATTTCGACGGGCGTGACGCAGGCTGCGGTGCAGGGGGGTGGTTGGCCCCGAGTCGTGGGTGACACCGGCGCGGCTTCGCTGGCCACCGCCGGTGCCCTCTGGTTGTGGCAGCTGGGTGAGAGACGCTGGTTCAGTTCGCGACAAGCCCGTCGCTGGTTGGACATCCCCGGATTCGGCGTAGCCGCAATCGTGGGCAGTGAGGCGGGCATTTTCATGACGGGCAGCCAGTCGGCTGCCGCCGTGGTTCCTTGGTGGGCCCGGATGTTGGCCAGCACGGTGGTTACGACACCCACTCTCCTGCTGATCTCGTGGCTGCTGGCCCGAATGGCGCGAGCACGAACAACGGTCGATGAGTTCGAGTCCCGTCGTGAGTCCGAACTGCGGAACCAGGACCGGTTGTCCGTGGCGCGGGAACGGGCAGCGGCTCAGATCCGGCACATCGTCGGGCAGGCCGCGCGTCCGGCGCTTGAGGATGGACTCGAGTTGATCTCTGAGCTTCGCCGGGGTCCGGGACCGCCGGACCCCGGGGCCTTGACGGAGGCGGCAGAACGGATCAGGGCGCATGCCGAGATGGAGATTCGGCCACTGAGTCACGAACTGGGAGACGTCGATCACGCCATACCGGGACTGGACATCACCAGCCGGCACCAGAACGCCCATTTACTACTCCAGCCTCGGGTGGCCACCGGATGGGCCGGCTGGCTGTCTTCGGCATTTCGGCTGGCCAGCCGCATCTCACCGTTTCAGCCGGTGCCCGTGGTGGTCACGATGTCGCTGCTGCTGGCGCCCACCGTCGCCTGGTTCATGCCCCCGCCCGACATCCTTCCGACCCTGCTGCTGAGCATGTTGGGAATCGGAGTAGTGACCACTCTCGGCCGGCTCGCTCGCCGATGGATCGCGCGGGCACCCGAGGCGGCCCGGGTGATCATCGTCACCGGCGGCTATCTGTTGGCGGGCTTGGTGGCACATGTCTTGGTCGTCCTTGTGTACGGAAAAGTAACCGCTGCCACCGATTGGGTGTGGCTACTAGTGGATCTGCTCGCTCTACCCCTGGTCGGTTGGGTGTGGGCGCTCGTCGCGGCCAGTGGCCATCAGGCCGACGTGGCGGCCCGGCGACTCAAGGCGGCGGCCGTCATGGTTCGCTGGCAGTCGGCTCGGCTCGACCAGATCCTTATCGATCTGCGGCAGCGGTCGTCGGACCTTACACACGGCCAAGTGCAGGGGAGGTTCATCGCCGCGGCCATGGCGTTGATGTCGGCGGCCCGGACAGCGGGCGATGACGGGCTGGTCGATCGTGATCGAGCCGAAGCTGCTCTCCAATTGGCCGAGGACTGTCTGCTGGAAGCCCGGCGGGACGTCGAGAGCCTGGCGACTGACCGACAAGTCATCACCTTGACCATCGCCGACCTTCTGGACTCCATCGCTGCGGCCTGGCGCGGAATCGTCGACGTCCGACTCGATGTTCCGCCGTCCGCCGCCGATGCAATCGATCAACTTCCCGGGCTCGGCGAGATCGTCGGAGCAGTGGTCAGAGAAGCCATCGCGAACGCCGCCCGCCATGGGGCAGCGAGCCGGGTCGATATCAAGATTCGATGGTCTGATCATCCCGTGATCACGGCGGAGGACAACGGCACCGGCCCGTCCGGCCCATGCGTTCCAGGGCTGGGCTTGAGCGCGGTGTCCCGGGCAGGGGGTACCTGGCGATTGAGTCGAGCCAGTCGCAGCCGCGGTGCGCTGTTGGCCGTCGATCTGCCGGTACCTGCCGAACTGGACGCCTTGTTCGGCGCTTCCTGAACCGGGCGGACGCCGGGCGAATATCGTTGCCGGAATGGAATCGGTTTCTGATTCGGGCCCGCGGTTGCGAGCCAACTTGACGGACATCCCCGGGTACGAGGCGGGAAAGGGTCCGCAAGTGCCACTGGGCATGGTCGGTTACAAACTGTCTTCCAACGAGAGCCCCTTCCCCCCTCTGCCGAGTGTGCGAGCTGCCATGGCTGAAGCCGGTTCCGCCGCCCACAGGTATCCGGACCCCGCTTCGGCGGAATTGATCAAGGCCTTGGCCCGGCACCACGACGTCGAGCCCGACAACCTGGCGTTGGGAACCGGTTCGGTGGCCCTGTGCTACCAGGCAGCTCAGGCGGCTGCCGGGCCAGGGGACGGAGTTCTTTTCGCTTGGCGATCGTTCGAGGCCTACCCGCTGCTGACGAAGGTGATCGGTGCGCGTCCGATCGCCGTGCCCCTCAAGCCTGACGGCGGGCACGATCTGCCGGCCATGGCCGATGCCATCACCCCGGATACGCGCCTCGTGTTCCTGTGTACCCCGAACAACCCCACCGGAGCGATCATCACTCGAGAGGATCTCGACTGGTTCCTGGCCCGGGTGCCTCCGGAGCTGCTCGTCGTGATCGATGAGGCGTACTGGGAGTTCGTTCGCGATGAGCGAGCTGCCGACGGGCTGACGGAGTTCCGTCGGCGGGAGAACGTCGTTGTGCTCCGGACGTTCTCTAAGGCCTACGGGCTGGCAGGCCTGCGGGTGGGGTACGCGGTGGCCTCCCGCCGGGTGGCTGCCGCGCTGAGGCTCACCGGATTGCCCTTCGGTGTGTCCAGCGTTGCCGAGTACGCGGCGATCGCCTCACTGGCCCATCAGGAGGAATTGCATCGGCGCGTGGATGCCGTGATCCTGGAGCGCGAGCGGGTGATCCGGTTCCTGCGGTCGATCGGTTGGCCGGTCGGGGCCAGTCAGGCCAACTTCGTGTGGCTCTCGTTGGGGGTCGATGCGGACCCGTTCGCCGCTGCTTGCGACGAGCAGGCGGTGGCGGTGAGGTTGTTTCGCGGTGAAGGGGTTCGGGTCACCATCGGCGAGCCCGCGGCCAACGATCGCTTCCTGCAAGTGGCCGAATCGTTCAGAAAGTGACGGTCATCGACTCGAAAAAGGCCCGGGCCAGATCCGGGTCGCCAGCCAGTTCCCGGGCTTTGACATCGCGGCCCGCCTGACGGCCGGTTGCCTGCAGGATGAAGGAGGGCCAGTCCATGCTCACCCGGGAGGTGGGGGCGGGTATTTCCGAGGATTGCGCGAATCGAGCGCGTCCGCCCGGGTCGACCGTGATCATTACGTTGGCGGGAACCGGGGCATCCGTGATCTCAAGGCCGACGCTGCTTCCGACTGGCGCTCCGACCCGCTTGGCCCAGATCTTCGGCATTGCCGCCAACAGCAGGGAAGTGGTGACCACCGCTCCCGCCGGGTCCAGTTTCCAGGCGCCGTCGACAGCCAGCTGGATGTCCAGAGTGTGGATCCAGACGTCGAAGATCCGAGTTTTCAGGAACACGTCGCGTCGCAGTTGCCAACCGCCCGGGCCACGCACGATCTCCCCCGGTTCGGCAGTATTCCCGAAGGTCCCGAAGGTCCCGGAGTTCCCGAAAAACTCGCTGAGATCCTCGCGCCGCCACTCGACTGTTTCGTGCAGCTCCGCCAGCAACTCGTCCGGCGTGAGCCGACGTCGAAAATCGATCGGCAATTCGATGTAGCGGTCAACGGGCGTCGCCACGTGTGGCAGGTTCTCCCAATCGGGT
The DNA here is from genome assembly GCA_030699055.1 of Candidatus Nanopelagicales bacterium. Classification (GTDB taxonomy): domain Bacteria; phylum Actinomycetota; class Actinomycetes; order S36-B12; family UBA10799; genus JAUYKX01. The sequence goes on along the minus strand of JAUYKX010000059.1, from coordinate 2,324 downwards.
TCGTGATCCGGCAGGGGTTCGCCGTGCAACTCCAACTCAATGCCGATCACGTGGGCGACAACGTCGGCCACGGTCCAGCCGGGGCAGGGGCTCGGAAGTTCCCACTGTTCGGCGCTCAAGCTGTCGGCCAGCGCGGCGAACGACTCGAGCTGCTCCGAGTAGATCCGGGCCAGATCGGCAACGGTGAGATTGTCGGCGGGCCGAGGAGTGGCTTCTTCGGTGTCGTTCACGGCGCCGAGCCTATGACTTGAGCCCACGGCCCGAGCCCATGGCCCGAGCCCGGCGCGGATCACAGCCGGAAGTTGTGTCGCGTGCTCCAAGGCCCGGGTCCTGCCTTGTTGTGGGCGCGGATGGTCACCTGATACCGATATCCGCGGTCGAGCTTCGCCCACTTGCCGGTGCGCGCCGAGCGGGGCAATAGCCGCGATTGCCAGGTGGCCCAGGATCGGGTCGACGGGTGTCGCAGCCGGACGCGGATTTCATAGCGCTTGATGCGCAGTCCGTTCGACGGAGCCACCACCCACCGCAAGGCGATGCGTCGCTTCTTGGCCCAAGCCCGGGATACAGGCACGGCTCCGGGGGTGGTTCCGGGTTTCGGCGAAGTGGTCGTGACCTGGGCCTTCCAGCCCGCTGCCGGCAGCCCGACGTACACCCGCCAGATGAGGGAATTGCGCCAGACTCCCCCGGCGCCGTATTGGCTCCCGGCCCATGGGCTGGCCACGATCGCCGCCACCGTCTGCTCGGGGTTGCCGGCGACGAAAGCCGCCACAACAGCCTTGTACAGGCTCTCGAGCTGACGCTTCATCGCCGCGACCGCGCATTCGGCGGTGGCGTACGCCGTCGAGTTGTTGCTGTCCACCTGGTATGCGCATTCGCGCGTGCGTTGGGTGGTGTTCCACGGGTTGTAGGCCGAACGCGACCCCTCGGCCCGCGCCCAGGCTTCCATCACCTGCAGATTCGCCGCGGTCACCGGCGCGCCGATGGCACCGAGCATCGCGGCGTAGAAAGGCTGTTCCTGCCCCGCCACAATCCATGACGTCTGGGTGGCGGTCACGCTGAGTGTCGGTGCGGCGGCGCCGACTACCGCCGATGCGGGCGTGGCCAGCACGGCCGGGAGAGCGAGGGCGACGCTGACGGTGATCGCCGTCAGGCCGGTCAACCAGCCGGTGCGGTGCGCTCGCCGCCGCCTGTGGATCTCTGCGGAGCTGTCCCCATTCAGCGTTTCCGACCCCATTGCCACCTCCTGTAGAGCGGCCCGATTACCGGTTCGACCGCGTTTGGTCACTGCCGCGACCGTATTCGGCTCTTGATCTCGACACAACTTCGGGTCCGAATTAGCTGGCTCGGCTGCCAGGATGAACCAATGGTCCTGACTCGGCAGTGGGTGCGCGCTTCCGCTGGTGTCCAGGGGGATCGTGGGGCATTGATCTCCGCTGAAAACGGCCGCCGGTGGCATTGGTCACAACTACTCAGCGTGACCGAGGGAGCGGCCTGCCAGTTGCGTTCCCAGGGGGTCGGGCCGGGCACTGCGGTGGCCTTCTCGGTCCTGCCGAGCGCCGAAGCCGTGATTGCGTTCATGGCGGCGCTGCGGGCGGGCGCGACGGTGGTTGCCATCGATCCGGCCGCTCCGTCGGCCGTCGTCAAAGCGGCTTTGCGCGCCGCCGCAGTGGGATTTGCGGTTTGTGAGAATCTGGACGGCGGCAATTGGGGAGGGCTGCCGGGAACGTCGCCCGCCGGCCTGTGTGCCTTGACCGACCGGTTCCGGCCAGCCGGCCGGCCGGCCGTGGGACTGGACGAATCCGCCCCCGACGACATCGCCGTCGTGTGCTTCACGTCGGGGACGACCGGTGAACCGAAAGCCGTCCCGCTCACCCACGCCCAGGTGTTGACCGGTTGCCGGAGCCTGCTTCGAGCCTGGGAGTGGACTGCCGACGACGTGCTGGTTTCGGCCCTGCCGCTGTCCCATGTCCACGGCTTGCTGGTCGCGGTCGCGGGCAGCCTGACTGCCGGTGGAACCCTGGTAGTCCGCTCCCGATTCGACCCGGAGCTCGTCTCCGCGGACATCGAGCGGTACGGCGCTTCGATGTTCTTCGCCGTGCCGGCGATGTGGTGGCGGCTGGCCGAGGCGGGGGTGTTGGGTCGGCTGCGGTCATTGCGGCTGCCCGTCAGCGGCTCGGCGCCTTTGAGTCCCGAGTTGTTCGGGCGCTTGCGAGACGAACTCGGCCAGGCGCCGGTCGAGCGGTACGGCATGACCGAAACGATGATCCTGACGAGTAACCCGGTCCGGGGGCCGCGCAAACCGGGTTCGGTCGGCCACCCGTTGG